>DAITAE010000380.1:0-4970 GCA_036824445.1 Streptosporangiaceae bacterium
GGCGGCGTCACCCGCGGACACAGCGGCGGCGTCACCGGCGGAGACCTCGGCGGCCCCAGCGGCGGCCTGCACCTGGGCCACCGTCAGCGACGTCCCGCGCCGCCGGGGCCGCCATCACCGCGCGGCCCGCCGACCCCGACCGGCTCCGGGAGTGGTAGCCGCGGGCAGTCCTTCCAGAGCCGTTCCAGCGCGTAGTAGGTGCGCTCCTCGGCGTGCTGAACATGGATGACGAGGTCGAGGTAGTCGAGGAGGACCCAGCGCCCTTCGCGCTCGCCCTCCCGCCGGGCTGGCCGGACACCGGCCCTGCGCAGCCTCTCCTCGATTTCTTCGACAATGGCCCGCACCTGGCGGTCATTGGCGGCTGAGCACAGCAGAAACACGTCGGTGATGACGAGCTGCTCACTCACGTCGTAGGCGATGATGTCGGTGGCGAGCTTCTCGGCTGCGGCCTCGGCCGCGATCCCGGCAAGCTCGACGGCCCTGGCTGTAGCGGTCACGTGTGGCAGCTCGTTCTCCTCCGTTATGCCTTCCCCTCACCCTCTGCCGCCTGGCGCATGCGCGGCCGGGGATCTCATTCAGGATAGCCCGCCACGCCCGCTCGGCCATCCCCGCTGGCCAGACCGGCGTTTCGCGGCGCCCGTGTCGCACTGGTCAGTCGCCGCGGTACAGCCGGCGTTTGGCGATGTACTGCACGATCCCGTCCGGAACCAGGTACCAGATGGGCTGCCCGTGGGCGACCCGCTCGCGGCAGTCGGTCGAGGAGATCGCCAGCGCCGGGATCTCCAGCAGGCTCACCCGGTCCTCCGGCAGCCCATGGCCGGTCAGCCGGTGCCCGGGGCGGGTGCAGCCGACGAAGTGGGCAAGCTCGAACAGCTCGTTCGCGTCCTGCCAGGACATCATCCGCGACAGCGCGTCGGCGCCGGTGATGAAGAAGAGCTCCGCGTCCTCCCCCCGCTCGGCCCGTAGATCACGCAACGTATCGATCGTGTACGTGGGGCCGCCACGGTCGATGTCGATCCGGCTGACCGAAAACCGCGGGTTCGACGCGGTCGCGATCACCGTCATCAGGTAGCGGTCCTCCGACGGCGATACCTTCCGGTCGTCCTTCTGCCATGGCTGGCCGGTGGGCACGAACACCACCTCGTCCAGGATGAAGAACTGCGCAACCTCGCTCGCCGCCACCAGGTGGCCGTGGTGGATGGGATCGAAGGTGCCGCCCATCACCCCGAGCCGCTGCGCACGCGCCATGCGCAGACTCTAGCGAGCGTGCCCCGCGGCCGGGCACGGGATCCGCCAGCGGGCCACCGGGCCCGGCAGCCGTCCCGCCGACCCCTCACTCCAGGCCCGGCAGGGGCGGGCCGCCGTCGCGCCAGCGCACGACCCGCACCGCCTTGCCGACCTCGCTCCGCGGCACGGTGCCCGGCGGCAGCACCCGCACCCGGACGCTCACCCCCAGTTCCTCGCGAAGCCGGGACTCGAGCTCACCCTCGGTAGGCAGCCGCCACTCGGGCGGCCCGGACGCGGCCCGAGCCTGGGCAGGCGAGCCGGCGCCACCGGTCGTTAGGTATTCACAGCATGCGATCAGGTGGGCGGCGGGTTGCCGTTCGTCGACGACCAGCAGGTAGTCCGGGCAGATCCCGGGCTCGGCGAGCAGGACCCGCTCCACCTCGCTCGGGTACACGTTCACGCCGCGCACGACCAGCATGTCGTCGCGCCGGCCGGTGACCTTGCTCATCTTCACCAGGGTCCGGCCGCACCGGCAGGTGCCCCGGCGCAGCGACGCGACGTCTCCGGTCCGGTAGCGCAGCAGCGGCAGCGCCTCCCGGGTGACCGTGGAAAAGACCAGCTCACCGGGCGTGCCGTCGGGGACGTGCTCGCCCGTCTCCCAGTCGACCGCCTCCACGAGGAAGTGGTCCTCGTTGACGTGCAGCCCGTCCGCCGCCTCGGCGCACTCCGCCGCGACCCCGGGGCCGATCACCTCCGACAGCCCGTAGACGTCGAGCGCCCGCAGGCCGAGCAGCTCCTCGACCCGGGACCGCATCTGCTCGGACCAGGGTTCGGCGCCGAACAGGCCCGCCCGGAGCCCCAGCCCTTCCCCCGGCCGCACCCCGGCCTCAGCCAGCGCCTCGCCGAGCCTGATCGCGTACGAGGGGGTGCACGCGAGAATGTCGGGGCGCAGGTCACGGATGAGCGTCACCTGCCGCGACGTCATCCCGCCCGAGGCCGGCACCACGGCCGCGCCGAGCTCGACCGCCCCCTGGTGGAAGCCGATGCCGCCGGTGAACAGCCCGTAGCCGTAAGCGTTGTGCACGAGGCTGGCCCGCGTCGCGCCGGCCGCCGCCAGCGCCCGCGCGCACATCCGCGCCCACAGCGCCAGGTCGGCGCGGCTATAGGCGACCAGCGTCGGCCGGCCGCCGGTACCGCTGGAACCGTGCACGGCGACGACGTCCTCCGCCGGGACACCCACCATGCCAAACGGATATGCCTCCCACAGGTCGCTCTTCGCCGTCGTCGGCAGCCGGGGCAGATCTGCGAGACCTCCGATGTCGCCGCCCGCCTGGATGCCGGCCGCCCGCAGGCGCTGCGCCTGCACGCCGTCCAGCGAGAGCAGGCGGTCCACCAGCGCGCGCAGCCGGCCGAGCTGGAGCTGCTCGCGCTGGGCGGGCGGCATCGCCTCCGCGTCGGGCTCGAACATGTGCCTCACCTCCGGATATACCGCGCATGCCGGGCCAAGCCGCCCGTGCCATGCCAAGCCGCCCGTGCCAAGCCGCCCCAGTCATGCCCAAGCGACTCCAGCCATGCCCAAGCGGCGCCAGCCGTGCCAAGCCGCTCCAGCCGTGCCGCCGGAGCCTTCCACCCTGCCATGATCGAGCCTGCCATGATCGGCCCTGCCCTGGGCCGTGGGCGACGCTGCCAGGACGTTCAAATGCCGCCAGGCTTCCCGGAGGTAGGCGAAGTTCCATTCTTTGGGTAGGCAAAGCCCCACTCTTTGCCCGCACGGCGCCCGCGAGTGGAGCCACCACGCGATTGGGGGCCTACCATGGCGAACATGACGACTCCACCGGATCGTGCCCGGGTACGCCTGCCCGGGATCAGCTCCCGGGCGTACGAGCACCCGGCCGACCGGTCGGCTCTGGTAGCCATGCGCAAGCTCACCGGTTTCGACGTGCTGCTGCGCCGGCTCGCCTCGCTGTTCAGCGACCGGAGCCTGCGGCTGCTGTTCCTGGCCAGCTCGGTGCGGGCCTCGCAGGAACAGTTCCCGCAGCTGCATGAACTGCTGCTGGATGGCTCCGCCGTGCTGGACCTTCCGCAGGTCCCCGAGCTGTTCATCAGCCAGAACCCTATGCCGAACGCGATGACGCTCGGGTCGGACAAGCCGTTCATCGTGATCACGACCGGCCTGGTCGACCTGTACGACCCCGAGGAGCTGCGGTTCGCGATCTCACACGAGCTCGGGCACGTGCTGTCCGGCCACGCCGTCTACCGGACCATGCTCTTCCACCTGACCCGGCTCGCCACGCGGCTGGCCTGGTTCGCGGTCGGCTACATCAGCCTGCGGGTGATCATCGCGGCCCTGGAGGAGTGGTACCGCAAGTCGGAGCTGTCGTGTGACCGGGCCGGCGTGCTGGGCGGGCAGGACCCGGCCGCGGCGCGCCGGGCGCTGATGAAGCTGGCCGGAGGATCGCGGATGTCCGAGCTGAGCCACGACGCATTCCACCAGCAGGCCCGCGAATACGACGCGGTGCCGGACGTGCGCGAAGGGCTGATCAAGCTGCTGCAGATGCAGGGCACTACGCACCCGTTCGCGGTGATCCGCTTCGCCGAGCTGGACCGGTGGGTCGCCGAAGGCGAGTACCGGGACATCCTGGCCGGTCAGTACCCCCGCCGGGAGGACGACGACCAGGCGTCAGTGAACGACGAGGTCAGGGCGGCCGCCCGCTCGTACCAGGAGTCGTGGAACCGCTCCGCCGACCCGTTCGTCGGCCTGGTCAAAGGTTTCGCCGAAACCGCCGCCGACGCGGGCGGGCGGCTGTTCAGCGGGGTGTTCGGCCGCCGCGACGCCGGCGGGAACGGCGGCCGCGACGAGGACAGCGAGCCCTAGCCAGCCCAGCCAGCCCAGTCAGCATGGCGGCCCAGCCAGCACGGCGAGCCTAGCCAGCCCAGCGAGCTCCGCCAGCACGGCGAGCCCGGGGGCTGGACCGTGATCATGGGATCACTATCGTTCTTACAGTAGTTATCCCATGATCATGATTGGCTGGCGCGGCGGCGGGCCGGGCGGCGGCCGGGCTGACGGCCCGGTCTGGCCAGGATGACCAGGTCGTCCCGGTGGACGACCTCGCGCTCGTATTCCGGGCCAAGTTCGGCCGCCAGGGAGCGGGTGGAGCGGCCCATGAGCGCGGGGATCTCGGCCACGTCGTAGTTGACCAAGCCGCGCGCGACCACGTGGCCGTCGGCGTCGCACAGGTCGACCGGATCGCCCGCGTCGAATGCCCCTTCGGCCCCGGTGATGCCCGCTGGCAGCAGCGAGGCGTGGCCCGCCAGGACGGCGCGCACAGCCCCGTTGTCGAGCACGAGCCGGCCGCGCGCCGCCGCGGCGTGAGCGAGCCAGAGCTGGCGGGTGGTGGGCCGGCGGTCGTGCGCGGCGAAATACGTGCCGACCGGATCACCAGCCAGCGCGGCGGCGGCCCGGTCGGCCAGGGCCACCACGGTGGGTATACCGGCCTCCGTAGCGATCATGGCCGCGTCCACCTTGGTGATCATCCCGCCGGTGCCTTCGCGGGCCCGGCCCAGGCTCACCCCGGCGAGGTCGGCCCGGCTTTCCACCCGGCCGATCCGGCGGGCACCAGGCTGCCGGGGGTCGGCGTCGTAGAGGCCGTCCACGTCGGAGAGCAGAATCAGCGCACCGGCCCGGATCACGTGCGCGACGAGCGCGGCGAGCCGGTCGTTGTCGCCGAACCGGATCTCGTCGG
>DAITAE010000381.1:0-4967 GCA_036824445.1 Streptosporangiaceae bacterium
GCAGGCCGGAGCCGGTGAGGTTCTCGAACGGCTTCGGCATGAAGGTGGCGGCCATCCCGGCCCGGTGCGCCAGGGTGTGCACCATGTAGCGGAAGAAGACGAGCCGGTCCGCGGACGTGAGCGCGTCGGCGTAACCGAAGTTCTGCTCGAACTGGCCGTTCGCGTCCTCGTGGTCGTTGGCGTAGTTCGCCCAGCCCAGCTGGTTCATGTACCGCGACACCGTGGACAGATGGTCGAACATCCGGGTCAGGCCCTTGGCGTCGTAACACGGTACGCCGGACCGGTCGAGCGGGTCGGCCAGCTCGATGCCGCCCTCGTCCCGCCGGCGGACCAGGAAGTACTCCGCCTCGCAGCCCACGTTGTAGACGTAGCCGCGCTCGCGCGCCTTCTCCAGCATCCCCTTCAGGATCAGCCGCGGGGTGTACGGCCACGGCTCGCCCTCGACCTCGATGTCGCACTGCAGCACGGCGATCCCCGGCTGCCACGGCACGAGCGTGTACGACGCCGGGTCCGGGGCCGCGATCATGTCAGGGTCCGCCGGGCTCTGCCCCATCGGCCCGGCCGCGAACCCGGCGAAGCCGGCCCCGCCGAGCAGCACGTCCATCGCCGTGACCGGGATCATCTTGGCGCACGGCTTGCCGTGCATGTCCACGAACATGGCGAAGAAGAACTCGACGCCGTCCGACTCCGCCCGCGCCTGAAGTTCGGCCTCAACGTCTGGCATGTGACTCTCCGTCGTATCCGTCGCAGTAGCAGCCTGTGGTTCTCCACCGGACCGGCTGAGGCGGGTCAGCATCCGCTCCAGCCGCGCTCCGGAAGATCAGCGCGAGAGTGGACAGCGTTTACCTACATGACACGATGCGTTGAGAGTACGCCGCGGGCAGGACGTTGGGAAGATGCCTCTTGCCCGGCCCGTTCACTGTGGCTAAGCGCTGTGTCCTAGGAGTTAACCGGCGGTCACAGCCGGGCGCCGCTGCCCCGCTGGGCTACCGTCCGCTCGGCCTGATCGAGCCAGCCAGTGAACATGAGCGCCGCCGACCGTGCCATCGACGCCTGGGAGGCGGCGAACCCGGCGGCCAGGATCTCAAAACCGGAGCTGCCCAGGGCCGCCTCGGCTGACCTCTGGTAGGCCGGCACCTGTGCCCACTCGGCGAGCATCTCCTCGGTCACCTCGACATGGAACTGGACGGCATACGCCGTCTCGCCGAACCGGAATGCCTGATGGGGGTAGGCCCGCGACCGGGCGAGGTGGACCGCTCCGGCCGGGATGCCGAACGTGTCACCATGCCATTGCAGGGCAAGGAACTCACCGCCGAGCGCGCTGAGCACCGGGTCCCCGTCCGCGGCCGCGGTCGCGGCGACGGGCAGCACCCCGACCTCCGGGGTCTCCCCCGTGTGCACCGGCGCGCCCAGGCTCGCGGCGAGCAGTTGCGCGCCGAGGCAGACACCGAAATAGGGCACGCCAGCCCGTACCGCGGCCGCGATCCACCGCTTCTCAACGGCCAGCCAGGGATGTTCGGCCTCGTCATGAACGCTCATCGGCCCGCCCATCGCCAGCACGAGATCTGTATCGCGCCAGTCGGGCAGCTCGGCGCCCTCGTCGAGCTCGATCGTCTCGATCGCCAGGCCGCGATCGGTGAGCATGCCGGAGAACATCCCCGGCGGCTCACAGCGGATGTGCTGCAGCACAAGCGCCCGGGTCATGCGCGCCCGCGCGGCCGCATCAGCGGATCACCAGCACCGGCCGGTCGGTCAGGTGGATCACCTTGTGCGCGGTGCTGCCCAGGATCGAGCCGGCAAGGTCGCTCCTGCCGCGGGAGCCCATGACGATGACGTCGGCGTCGTGCTCCTTGGCGTCGGCGAGGATCTCCCGCGCCGCGTGCCCGAATGTGGTCGGCCGCACCTCTCCCTCGGCTTCAACGCCCGCCTGCCGCAGCGCATCGACCCCATCCCTGACCGCCTGATCCGCCTCCTGGTCCGACTCGCTCGGCACATCCCCCAGCTGGGCGTAGACCTCCTTCTCCAGGAGGTGCAGCACCCACACCTTGCCCTTGGACAGCAGGGCCAGATCCTTTGCGGCGGCGACCACCCGGGGGGAGACCTCCGAGTGGTCCACGGCGACCAGCAGTCTGTCGTACATCGATCAACCCCATTCGCTCGCGGATGGCCTCTCCCACGGGCCATTCCTGTCTCTACGTTGAGCGCCGGACGCCCGCCATGCCACGGACGTTTGTCCGGTGATCACGATAGGACGGCATGTTCATGACGTCCCGGGGATCCAGTCGGTGCCGGCCAGCGGGACCTTGGCCATGGCCGCGGCCTCGATGGTCAGCGCTACCAGGTCATCGGGCTCGAGGTGGTGGACGTTGGACTTGCCGCAGGCCCGGGCCAGTGCGGTGAGTTCCATGGTCAGCGCCTTCAGGTAGTTCGTCATCCATCGCGCGCCGGTCTCCGGGTCCAGCCGGCGCTCGAGCTCGGGATCCTGGGTGGTCACGCCCACGGGGCACAGGCCGGTGTGACAGTGGTGGCAGTATCCGGGCGCGGTGCCGATCGCCGCGTAACCGGCGGTGGCGTCGTGGTCCTGCCCGCCTTCGCGGTAGGTGGGGCGGTTGCAGCCGAGCGCGATCAGCGCGGGCACGCCGATGGAGACCGCGTCGGCGCCGAGCGCCAGCGCCTTCGCCACGTCGGCGCCGGAGCGAATGCCGCCGGAGACCACCAGCTGCACCTCGTCCCGCTTGCCGATCTCCCGCAGGGCCTCGGCGGCGATGCGCACGGCCGGCAGGGTCGGGATGCCGGCGTGCTCGATGAAGACGGTCTGCGTCGCCCCGGTCCCGCCCTGCATGCCGTCGACCACCACCACGTCGGCGCCCGCGGCGACGGCGAGCTTGACGTCGTGATCGACCCGGGTGGCGCCGAGCTTGACGTAGACCGGCTTCTCCCAGCCGGTGGCCTCGCGCAGCTCCTCGATCTTGATCCGCAGGTCATCGGGACCGGTCCAGTCCGGGTGCCGCGATGCGGATCGCTGGTCGATGCCTGGCGGCAGGGTCCGCATCTCCGCCACCCGATCGCTGACCTTCTGGCCCAGCAGCATGCCCCCACCGCCCGGCTTGGCGCCCTGCCCGATGACGACCTCGATCGCATCCGCGGCCCGCAGATCGTGCAGGCTGAACCCGTAGCGGGAGGGCAGGCACTGGTAGACCAGGAGCCGGGACGCCCGGCGCTCCTCGGGCGTCATGCCGCCGTCACCGGTCGTGGTGGAGGTGCCCACCGCGCTCGCCGCCCGGCCCAGCGCCTCCTTGGCGTGGGCGGACAGAGCACCGAAGCTCATCCCTGCGATGGTGATCGGGATCGCCAGCTCGAGCGGCCGGCTCGCGAACCGGGTACCGAGCACGGTGGCGGTGTCGCAGCGCTCCCGGTAGCCCTCCAATGGGTACCGGGTCAGCGAGGCGGTCAGGAAAACCAGGTCGTCGAAGGTGGGCATCTGCCGCTTGGCGCCCCACCCGCGTATCTCGTAACGCCCGACCTCGGCCATCTCGTGGATCTGGCCGATCACCTCGGGCGGGAAGCTGTAGCTGCGCTCGGTGCCCGTCCACGGCAGCGGGCGCCCGTTGCCGGCCGCTGGCCCGGCGCCTGCTGCGGCACCCCGCGGGCCGGGCGGCTCGGACAGCTCTGGTAGCTCGGGCTCCATCAGTACTTCTGATCCTTCAGCGCGTCGAAGTTGTAGAGGTGCCTGGCGGACGCGATCTTGGTCACGTCCTCGGCGGAGACGTGGCCGAAACCGGCGGCAACGGCGAGCTCCCGCACGCGCGTCACATCGCCGGCGCCCAGTTCCTCGACCCGGGCGTCGGCGCCGAGTGACCGGACCTTCCCGCCGACGTAGATCACGGCCTCATAGAGCGAGTCACCCAGCGAATCGGCCGCGTCCCCGCCGATCAGGATCGTCCCCGCCTGCGCCATGAACCCGCTCATGTGTCCCACGTCGCCGGCGATGGCGATCGTCCCCCCCTTCAGCGAGATCCCGGCCCTCGACGACGCATCCCCGTCGATCACGATGAGGCCGCCGCGCGCCGATGCGCCGGCGCACTCGGAGGCGTTGCCGCGCACGCGCACCGTTCCGGACATCAGGTTCTCGCCCACCGACCAGCCCACGAAGCCCTCAACGTCGACATTCGGGCCATCGCACAGGCCCGCCACGAAGTACCCGGCGTTCCCCTCGATGGTGATGTCGAGGCGGCCGGTGAGGCCGACGGCAAGGTTGTGGCGCCCGCGTGGCTCGGTGATGCGGACGGCGCTGCCGTCCGGCAGCTCGCGCAGCGCCGCGTTCACCTCGCGAACCGACAGCTCCGCACAGCTGAGCTCGACCGCCGTCACGCCTGCCACGTGTAGATCTCCTCGGGCATCGGCTCGAACACCTCGGCCTTGTCCACCCCCGGAAGGTCCGCCAGGGCGACGTATTCCGACGCCACCGCGACGTAGTCGCCCGTCTCGGCCACCACCATCGGCTTACAGGCGAACGAGTCGCGCACGATCGCCAGCGATGCGCCGACGGCCACCAGCAGCGTGAAAAAGCCGTCGAATACCTTCATGACGCCACGCAGCGCGTCCGTGAGATCCGCCCCGGCGGCCATTTCCCTGGCGATATAGCGGGCGGCCACCTCGGAGTCGTTGTCGGTGTCGAAACGGACGCCCTCGGCGGCGAGCCTCCTGCGCACGCTGGCGTAGTTCGAGAACGACCCGTTGTGTACCAGCGCCAGATCGGGTGCGACCGCGAACGGGTGCGAGTGCTCGGTGGTCACCGCCGACTCGGTCGCCATCCTGGTGTGGCCGATCGCCTGGTAGCCGCCCATGTCGGCCACCCCATACTGGGCGCACACCTTGGCCGCCGGGCCGACGTCCTTGTATACCTCGATGGCTGCGCCGTAGCCGAAGAGCCGGACGGACGGATCGATGCCGGCCAGCAGCTCCGG
>DAITAE010000863.1:0-1550 GCA_036824445.1 Streptosporangiaceae bacterium
GGGTCGTCGACCAGGTTGCCGGCGATCGTGATCTGGGTGTCGCCTGCTGCCATCGAGTTCTCCTGGTCCTTCCGTGGATGTTTGGGGTTACGGGCACGCAGCTGTGCCGCGGCTCAATGGCGCTCCGGGCGCAGGACCTTGGTCCGCAGGACCGCTTCGTTCAGGCCGAGCTGGCGGTCAAGCTCCCGGACGGTGTCCGGCTCGGCAACCATGTCTATGACGGCGTAGATGCCTTCGGACTTCTTGTCGATGTCGTAGGCCAGCCGCCGCCGGCCCCACACATCGACCTTGTCCACGCTTCCGCCCCCGTCCTTCACCACCGTGAGGAACTGGTCCAGCGACGGCTGGATGGTGTTTTCCTCAAGGTTCGGGTCGAGAATGATCATCATTTCGTAGCGGCGCATGAGTGGATCGTGCCTCCTCTGGACTGGTGCGGTCACGGTCTCTCCGTGACAGGAGGGGCTACACCTGGCGGCCGGTCATCTCCCCGGGTGGCGCAGCCGAGTCAGCTTACCAGGACCCCTCTGACAATCTGGCCCAGGATTCCGGCCGGGCCCGGACGGGCACACTCCCACTGACCTGTACAGGGAGCACGAAGGGTTGGCGGTCATGTCACAGGCCACCAGGGCTCGGCCCCGTCCGCGCCTCCCGCACGTCACGATGAACAGCGACGGCAAGCGGCACCCGCTGGTGAACGGCCTGGCCATCTTCACCCTCGCCGCCGGGGTGGTGTCCTTCGCGTTCGGCTTCGTGGTCGCCCGGCACGTCATCGCGTCCTGGGTTGGCCTGGGCGCGCTTGTGGTCGGCTTCTACGCCCAGCTGATCTCCGCGACGCGCGAGCAGCGGATCGTCATCGTCACTGGCCTGGTCGCCGCCTTTGTCGGGATCATGCTGGCGTTCTCTCACGGCGGCTTGTTCTGACCCTGGAGGGCGCCCCATCCTGGCCAGCCCGGCGCCCACTCCACATCGGCCCGGAGACCACGCTCGCACCAGGTCGGCCAGGGGCGACCACATCCCGCCAGGCCGCCCTCGCGGCCACATCCCCCTAGGCCGACCGGGCGGCCACATCCCACCAGGCCGGCCCTGCGACCACATCCCTGCCGCGCCGGGCCGGGGAAGCGCGCCTTCGCCTGTCGGCGATCGTCGCTAGGCTCGGGGCATGGTCCGCATCGGTGCCCACGACCGCGAGGGTGACCCGCTGACGGTGGTGCAGGCCACCGGCTCCGACGTCGTCCAGTTCTTCCTCGGTGACCCGCAGGGCTGGGACGCGCCGACCTTCCCCGGCGGTGATGCGGCGGCGCTGCGTGAGGCGCTCGCGGCGGCGGGCGTGGAGGCGTACATCCACGCGCCCTACGGCATCAACGTGGCGAGCGCGAACAACCGGCTCAGGATTCCCAGCCGCAAGCTACTGGCCCAGCAGCTGGAGGCGGCCGCGGCGGTCGGGGCGAAGGGCCTCGTGGTGCACGGCGGTCACGTCACCGGCGGGGTCGCCGATGACGTCGGCTACGACAACTGGCGCAAGGCGATGGAGCGGATCCCGCGCCCGATCC
>DAITAE010000382.1:0-4949 GCA_036824445.1 Streptosporangiaceae bacterium
CCCGATGATCACCGAGCCGGGCAAGGAGATCACCTGGGGCGAGCTGCACGTCGGAAGACGCCAGGTCTTCGCCGACGCCGGCTTCACCGAGGTGAGCCACCCCAGCCCGCGGCGTGTGGTGATGCGGATCGACTTCGCGGGCTGAGGCCGGGGTCCCGGCGGGCGCCGCGGCATCTAGCGGTTCCTGGCATCTTCTCGCGCCCTCCTTGCAGAGAAGGAGGTTGCTATGCATGACGTGATCATCGTGGGTGCCCGGGTGGCGGGTTCGGCAACGGCGCTGCTGCTCGCGAGAGCCGGACTGAAGGTGCTGGTGGTGGACCGGGCCACCTTCCCGAGCGACACCCTGTCCACCCACCAGGTGCAGGTGCCGGGCGTGGCCCGGCTGGCCCGCTGGGGCGTGCTCGACCCGATCATGGCGGCCGGGACGCCGCCCACCCGCACCGTCCGCTTCGATCAGGGCGCGGCCGCGTTCTCGGCGCGCATGCCCGCCAGCGACGGGGTGGACATGATGTGCAGCCCGCGCCGGACACTGCTGGACAAGGTGCTGCTCGACGCGGCCCGGGCGGCCGGGGCTGAGGTGCGGGAGAACTTCATCACCGATGACCTGCTCGCCGACGACGGCACGGTGACCGGCATCCGCGGCCAGGAGAAAGGCTCACTCAGCGTTACGGAGCGTGCGTCCATGGTGATCGGGGCCGACGGCAAGCACTCGACCGTTGCCAGGGCGGTAGGGGCGGGCAGCTACCGCACCAGGCCGCCGCTGTCGATGGCGTTCTACACCTACTGGGCGGACGTGCCGGTCACGGGCGGCGAGCTCTACAGCAGGCCGGGATGCGCGGTGGGCGTCTGGCCGACGAACGACGGCCTGGTGATGACCTACCTGGCGTGGCCCAACGCCAGGTTCGCCGAGTTCCGCGCCGACCCGGAGGGTAGCTTCCTGCGCACACTCGACGCCGTCGGAATGGGGGAGCGGATCCGGGCCGGCCGGCGCGCCGAGCGCTTCCGCGGCACACCCGACCTGCCCAGCCACTTCCGCAAGCCGTATGGGCCCGGCTGGGCCCTGGTCGGCGACGCCGGGCTGCTGCTGGACCCGATCACCGGCCAGGGCATCAGCGATGCGTTCCGCGACGCCGAGCTGCTCGCCGGCGCCGTGGTCTCCGCGCTGGGCGGTGACCAGCCGCTGGCCAAGGCACTGGCTGGCTATCAGCGGGCCCGCGACCGTGCCGCCCGGCCGATGTACGACTTCACGGCCCGGCTCGCCGCGCTCAGCCCGCCGACCCCGGGGGAGATGGCCCTGTTCGCTGCGCTCGCCCACAGCCAGCCGGACGCCGACCGGTTCATTGCCATGCTGGCCGGTGTGGTGCCGGTGCGGGAGTTCATGTCGCCGCGCAATGTGGTCGGCCTGGTGGGCGTGCGCGGGTTCGCCAGGCTGGCGCTCGGTTCGGCCAGGCGAAGCAGGCCGGCGCCGGGGCCTGAGCCGGCACGGGCTGCCTGACCTGCTCGGGCCCAAACGGGTGGCACTCGGCCGAGGCGCCGTGCCAGGCTTCCGGCCGTGACGCAGCTCGTGCCGTATGGCTTGGGCGGGGGAGGCCGGATGAAGATGCACGAGGGGGAGCTCGACATCGACGCCGAACTCGTCGGGCGGCTGGTGGCCGCGCAGTTTCCCCGGCTGGCCGGGCTGCCGATCAGGGCAGTCCAGCCGGCGGGAACGGTGAACGCCATTTACCGGCTTGGCGATGACCTCTGCACGCGACTGCCGCGGGTCCGGACGTACGCCGACGATCTGGAGGATGAGTGGCGCTGGCTGCCGTGGCTCGCGCCGCGGCTGCGGCTGCGGATTCCCGAGCCGGTCGCCAAGGGCCGCCCGGCGAGCGGGTATCCGTTCCCGTGGGCGATCTACCGGTGGATCAGGGGCCAGCCCTACGCGGATGAGCTCATCGGGGATGAGCGCCAGGCGGCGCGGGATCTCGCACGGTTCGTGGCCGAGCTGCGCCGGATCGATCCCGCCGCCGGGGCGCCCCGCGGCGGGCGCAGGCCGCTCCGCGAACTCGACGCCGTCACGCGTGCCGCGATCGAGTCGGTGCGGGACGTGATCGACGCCGACGCGGCCACCGCCGCCTGGGAGCGCGCGCTGGAGGCACCGGCGTGGGAGGGAACACCGGTGTGGCTGCACGGCGACCTGCTGCGGCCCAACCTGCTCGTCGGCGGCGGCAGGCTCTGCGCGGTCATCGACTTCGGCAGTACCGGCGTCGGCGACCCGGCCGCCGATGTGGTCGCGGCGTGGAGCGTGTTCGGCCGGTCCGGGCGGGCGGCGTTCCGCAGGGCGCTTGGCGTCGCCGACGGCACCTGGAACCGGGCTCGCGGCTACGCGCTGCACCAAGCCGCCTTGATCATCCCGTACTACCCGGAGACGAACCCAGGATTCGTCGCGCTGGCCAAGCGCACCGTCGAGGAGGTCCTCGCCGACATTGACGCCTGACGCCCGCGGTCGAGACGATCCTGCAGCACAGCGACGCGCGGCCGGCGGCGAAACAGACCTAGCGCCTACCGGCGCCATCCGCGCGCGCGGCGGCGCGGATGCCGTCGTGCGTCGCGGAACAGGTGACCAGACCGATCAGGAATCGAGAAGCGGGGGCCACGGGGCCGCGACTAGCCTGACCGTCATGGACGTCACCATTCACTGGTCGTCCAGTACTCCACGGGGCCCCGTGACGTGCTCAGACTCCAGTTACCGGCCATGCGGTCAGCATGCCGCCGCGAATCCTTATACAGAAGCTTAACTTGACTTAGAGGATATAAGCTCCTAAGTTAGGAGCCACCGCGGTCCATATGACCCACGACTTCAGGAGTGACCATGACCGGCTCTTCCACCCAGGGAATCCAGACCGTGCTGCATCCCGTTTCCGACCTGGAACGGGCCAAGACGATGTACGCCGCCCTGCTCGGCGTACCGCCGCAGACCGACTCGGCCTACTACGTGGGCTTCGAGGCCGCGGGCCAGCAGATCGGGCTGGTGCCGAGCGGTGGACCGCAGAGCATGACCTCACCGGTGGCCTACTGGCACGTGCCGGACATCGAGGCGAAGCTGGCCGAGGTGACCGCCGCGGGTGCCACCGTGAAGGAGCCCGCGCACGACGTCGGTGGCGGCCGCCTGGTGGCCACCGTCACCGACCCCGATGGCAATGTCCTCGGGCTGCTTCAGGACCGATGAGCGCCGACCCCCGCTCCCGCGCGCAGCGCCGTCGCGACACCGAGCATTGGCTCAGCCACGATATCGATGTCTGGGTGGCCAGTGCCTCGGCGGACGGTGCGCCGTACCTGGTGCCGCTGTCCTTCGACTGGGATGGCGAGGCGCTGCTGATCGCCACGCCGACGGATAGCCCGACCGGCAGGAACCTGGCCGCCACCCGGTCCGTTCGGCTGGGGCTGGGCCACACCCGCGATGCGACCATGATCGAGGGCGAAGTCGAGGTCCTCGAGATCGACGCGCTGCCGCAGGAGCGGGGTGACCGGTTCGCCGCGCAGACCGGCTTCGACCCGCGCGCGCTGGCCACGCCGTACCGCTGGTTCCGCGTCACCCCGCGCCGCGTCCAGGCCTGGCGCGAGGTGAACGAGCTGCCCGGCCGCGAGCTGATGCGCGGCGGCCGCTGGCTGGCCTGACGCCCGGCTGACAGATGGAGACACGATGAGCATGGCCACGAGGACGGGCACGCAGTCGCCTGCGCTGCACGACGCCGACAGCCACGATGTGATCCGCGTGCACGGCGCGCGCGTCAACAACCTCAAGGACCTCAGCGTCGAGATCCCTAAGCGCCGGCTGACGGTGGTCACCGGCGTCTCCGGCTCGGGCAAGAGCTCGCTGGTGTTCGGCACGATCGCCGCGGAGTCGCAGCGGCTGATCAACGAGACCTACAGCGCCTTCGTGCAGGGCTTCATGCCGACGCTGGCGCGGCCCGAGGTCGACGTACTCGAAGGGCTGACGACCGCGATCATCGTCGACCAGGAGCGGATGGGTGCCGACACCCGCTCCACGGTCGGCACCGCCACCGACGCCAACGCGATGCTGCGCATCCTCTTCAGCCGGATCGGGCAGCCGCACATCGGCTCGCCCCAGGCGTTCTCCTTCAATGTCGCCTCGATCAGTGGGGCGGGTGCGGTCACCCTGGAGCGTGCCGGACAGACCGTGAAGGAGCGCCGCAGCTTCAGCATCACCGGCGGCATGTGCCCGCGCTGCGAGGGCCGTGGCGCCGTCACCGACATCGACCTGTCCCAGCTCTTCGACGACACCAAGTCGCTCAGCGAGGGCGCGCTCACGATCCCCGGCTATACGGCGGGCGGCTGGAACTACCGGCTTTACAGCGCGTCAGGCTTCGTCGACCCGGACAAGCCAATCCGCAACTACACGAAGAAGGAGCTGCACGACTTCCTCCACCGCGAGCCGGTCAGGATGAAGATCGCGGGCATCAACATGACCTATGAGGGACTGATCCCGCGGATCCAGAAGTCGATGCTCTCCAAGGACAAGGAGTCGATGCAGCCGCACATCCGTGCGTTCGTGGACCGGGCGGTCACCTTCACCGCCTGTCCCGAGTGCGGCGGCACCCGGCTGAGCGAGGCGGCCCGGTCGTCGAAGATCAAGGGACTCAGCATCGCCGATGCGTGCGCGATGCAGATCAGCGACCTCGCCGGGTGGGTGCGCGGCCTGGACGAAACATCAGTCGCACCGCTGCTGGCGGCGCTGCAGCAGACCCTCGAGTCGTTCGCCGAGATCGGGCTCGGCTACCTCAGCCTCGACCGCCCGTCGGGCACGCTGTCGGGCGGCGAGGCGCAGCGCACCAAGATGATCCGCCACCTCGGGTCGTCGCTCACCGACGTCACCTACGTCTTCGACGAGCCGACGATCGGGCTGCACCCGCACGACATCCAGCGGATGAACGACCTGCTGCTGC
>DAITAE010000383.1:0-4943 GCA_036824445.1 Streptosporangiaceae bacterium
GCTCGATGGCCGCGAGGATGAGCCGGACGGCGGCACGTACGATGCCGTCGATATTCCAGTCCACCGTGGTGAGCGCCGGTGTCAGCAGCGCAGACATCGGATGATCGTCGTAGCCGGAGACGGAGATCTCGTCGGGGATGCGCAGGCCGAGCTCGCGGGCGGCCGCATAGGCGCCGTAGGCGATGGAGTCGGCGAAGCAGAACAGCGCCGTCGGCCGCTCAGTCTTCGAGAGCACCTCGCGCGCCACCTCGGTTGCCGCCGCGAGCGCCGGCGCTGAGCTGATGATGCTCACGTCGAGGCCGAGCCGTTCGGCTTCCGCGGTGACGTGGATGTCGGCCGGGCGGTCCGGTGTGCTCGGCTGGGTCGGCGTCAGCACACCGATCCGGCGGTGGCCGAGATTGTGCAGATGCTCCAGGGCGAGCGTCACCCCGGAGCGGTTGTCGAAGACCACCTCACCGGCTTGCCCGCCCGGCAGTGCATCGCCGATCGACACGATGGGCAGGCTCTCCGCCAGCTGTGACCATCTCTCGTCCGATGGGTCGAGCGGCTGCACGATGAGACCGTCCACCCGCTGGTCCCGGAGCTGGCGGGCGAGAAGCAGCTCCCGCTCGGGGTCGTCGGCGGCGTCGACCAGGAGGGCGTAATGGTCGCGGGCCAGCAGCGCGCTGCCGATCCCGACGCCGAGCAGCTGCTGCCACAGGTCTTCCAGCGAACCGCAGAGCAGCCCGACGGTCCCGGTCCGGCCGCTGGCCAGGGCGCGCGCGATGCGGTCGACCTTGTAGCCAAGCTCGGCGGCGGCGGAGCGCACCCGTTCCTGCGTCTCCTCCGAAGTCTGCACGCCGCGCAAGGCATAGGAGACAGCTGCAGGTGACAGCCCCGTTGCCTCTGCCACGTCGCGGATCGTCGCGCGCTTGCGTTGCTGCGGCACCGTTACCAGCCTAGATTTTGCCAGCCCTTTGCCAGCCTAGTTGTCGCGGCCGCCGTGCCAGCTCGCCACGCCGTGACAGAAGCCTACTGGCAACCCGGGTGCCCGGCAGCCCGCAGGTGGCCGAAGCCCTTGACGACGCGGGCGCTGAAGCGGTTCACTGAAGCGAGTAAGTGAATCGCTTCAGTGAACCGGATCAGAAGGTCTCTGGCCGGTCACGGTCCCCGGCCACGTGTCCGCTTCAGCAACACCGGCCCGGCCGCCAGTGGGGGAGCACCGTGCACGTCGACATCCACCAGCACGTCTGGCCGGACGCGCTCGTCGAGGAGCTTCGGCGGCGATCATGCCCGCCGCGGCTGGATGGCTGGACGCTGCTGACTTCCGGTGAACCGCCCTTCGCCGTGAACCCCGCGGACCACGACGCCACGCAGCGCGCACGGCAGGCAGCCTGCGACGGCATCGGCCTCGCGGTGATCGGCCTGTCGAGCCCACTCGGCATCGAGTACCTGGCGCCGGAGGACGCGGGCCCGCTGCTTGACGCCTACCACCGGGGGGTCGCCGCGCTGGGCACCCCGTTCGCCGGCTGGGCCGCGGCCTGCCTGGCCGAGATCGACGCTCCCGGCCTCGCCAAGCAGCTCGACCAGGGCTTCGTCGGGCTCCAGCTGCCAGCGACGGCGGTTGCCGACCAGTCCGGCTACCGCCGCTGCGGCCCGTTGCTTGACGTGCTCGCCGAGCGGGACCTCCCGCTGTTCATTCACCCCGGGCCCGCGGCCGGGGCGGGGACGGCCGGCCCGGCGTGGTGGGCCGCCCTCGTCCCTTACGTTCAGCAACTCCACGCGGCGTGGTTCGCGTTCCGCGCCTACGGCCGGGCGGCCTACCCGCGGCTGCGGGTCTGCTTCACGGCGCTGGCGGGGCTCGGACCGCTGCACGGCGAGCGGCTGGCCGCCCGCGGCGGGGCCAGCCCGCTGGCGCGGGGAGTGGTCGACCGGGACATGTTCGTCGAAACCTCCAGCTATGGCGGCCGGACCATCGACTCCGTGCTCCGTGTGCTCGGCGTCGACATGCTCGTCTTCGGATCGGACCGGCCGTATGCGCAGCCCTGCCGCGATCCCGGCCTGGGCGACGCCGCCTGCCATGCGATCCGCGTGACCAACCCGGCCCGGCTGCTTCACGGCGACCGGCCGCTCCCGGAGGGCCGGGACCTGACCGTCCAAGAACAGGAGAGGAGTGACCGCAATGACCATCTCGTCGCTGCCCGCCCGGTATCTCGACAAGCGCGAGCTGGCTGAGCTCGTCGAGAAGCTGGCCAGCCACCCGGATCTGTGGCGCGGCCAGGTCGTCTACTCCGGGGGGCGCCGCCAGTACGCCTCGATCCACCGCGACGAGTACGTAGACATCTGGCTCATCTGCTGGTCCCCCGGAAATGACACCGGCTGGCATGACCACGACATCTCGGCGGGGGCGGTGCGCGTGGTGCTGGGTGATCTGATGGAGTCAAACCCCCGCATCGGGGGCGTGCACGCCCAGACGGTCATCGCCGAAGGCGGCTCGATCAATTTTGGGCCAGACCATATCCACCGTCTGACCTGCGAGGCGGAGCGCAGCGTCTCGCTGCACGCCTACTCACCGCCGCTGTGGCGGCTCGGCCAGTACAGCATCGACGACGACGGCGTCATGCGCCGAGTGTCGGTCAGCTACGCCGACGAGCTCCGCCCGCTCGACGCGCCGTCTCCGGCCCGGGTCGCGTAGCCACCCGGCGGGCCGCCGCGTCCCGCGGTTGCGTAGGGCCGCCGCGCGCGCGGTTGGGGGTGGCCGCCGCATGCCTGCGGTTGCGGGGAATGCCGCCGCACGCCCGCGGTTGCGGGGAAGGCTGCCACGTCCTCGTGGCTGCCGGGAGGGCCGCTACGGGTCGATGCGGCCGTCGAAGAGGTGGACCGCATGGGGCCGGGTGAGCTGGTACACCGCGTACCGCTGCCCCGCCAGCGTGAACGTCGCGCAGGGCCCGTGCGGGATCTCGAGCTCGTGGACGGTGACGCTCCGCCGCCGCAGCAGCCGGACCGTGGCCGGATAGTCCGGCACCCGGTAGACGAGAACCGCGCCCGGGCCCTGCAGATGGCCGGAGAGCAAGATCGCTGGCCCGGCCTCGGCGACACGCACGCAGGCCACGGTGGTTCCCATGGCACGGACCTTCCAGATCAGCTCCGCGCCCAGCGTTCCGGCATAGCGCTCGGCCTCGGCATCGACGTCAGCCGCGGGAACGTAGATGTAGTCCAGCGAGCCGAACACGGGCCACCTCGTCTCAGCAACTGCCGGCGGTCGTCAGGCATGGTCCAGGCACTGGCCCGCGCGGGCGGTCACGGCGCGCGCAGTCACGGCGCGCGCGGTCATCGCGGTTCCGCGGGCTGGGTCGTATCTGGAGCTGGCTGGCCGGCCGGGGCGGCCTCTCCACCCGCCCGGCGGGCGGCCCAGTGGCGCTGGAGCAGGCCGACCGCCAGCGCGGCCAGCAGCGCACACGATGTCCCGAGGAGGACCCCGGCGACGGCGTCGGACAGCCAGTGGGCACCGAGATAGGCACGCGAGAGCGCCATCAGGATCGAGAAGACCACCGCCGCCGCCCCCCACACGGCGCGCCGCCGCCCCGGGGAGACCAGCGCGATCACCGCGGCGACCACGGTGACCGAGGCGGCGATCGAGTGCCCGGAGGGAAACGACGCGCCGCTCGTGGCCACCAGCGACCCGAGCGGCCTGGCCCGGTCGTAGATTCCCTTCAGCGTGCCGATCAGGATCTCCGACATCGCTATGGCCAAGGCAAACGCGGTCAGATGCCACCACCTGCGGCGCAGGGCGAGGAACCCGGCGATGACGATCCGTACCGGCAGCGTTACGTACACGAGCCCGAGCACGTTGAGGAACTTGGCGAACGCGGTGACCGGTCCGGACCGGTTGGAGATCATGATCCGCATCCAGGCGTCGTCCAGGTGCTGGATACGCGCCAGCGCGCCGTGCTCGGCGACGGCGACGAAGACGGCCGCCGTGAGCACCACGGCCACCACGGTGACGGTGATGTCACGACGGAGGGAGGGCACGAGCGCGTGCTCTGCCCGTTCCGCGGCGCCCGGGCCGCTCATCCGGGACCGCTCATCCCGGGCCGCTCATCCCGGACATGGCGCACCCCGCCCGCACAGTGCCAGCTCCTCGGTGCTCCTGATGTAGTCCACGAGCCTGGTGCGGGGCACGAATCCCACCGCGCTGTCGACCGGGATTGCCAGGAGCGAGGACTTGCCGGGCGCGAAGTTGAACCGGTAGGTGGCGCAGCCACCGGGGAAGGTGTAGAAGCGCAGGGCCGTGTACTGCGGGCGCAGGCTCAGCGGGCGGTCGAATCGTTGCGTTTGCGGCTGTTCGGACGGGATCTGCTCGGCGCGGGAAACGTCACAGGCCGCGGACAGGGTGATGGTTACTGCCTGGTCGCCGGCCTGGTCGGAATTCAGCCAGAACCGCGCGTGCCCGCTGCCGATGCTGGCGCCGCCGACCTGCCAGCCCGACGGGAGCGTGTCGACGCAGGGCACCATGGCCGCCGAGGGGACCGCCTGGGCCGCGAGGATCGTCGAGTGGCCGGTGCCGCACTGGGGAGCGTAAACGCCCAGGTTCCCCGCTGGGAGGAATAGCTGGAAGCCGAGGACGGCGGCCAGGGCGATGCCGCCGAACATCGCGGCGGCCAGGCCCACCCGCCGGATGCTCCAGCGCTGCAGCGCGATCGGTTTCCTGGGCGGTGCGAGGTCGCGGAATGCGGCCAGCAGGTCACGCGGGTCCCGTTTCATGAACGCGCGCAGCTGGGTGGGGCTGGCGACCCCGCGGGTGGCGGCGAACGCCTCACAAAGCTCATCCGGCGTGAAGTAGGCCAGCGCCCGCTGGTATACCCGTTCCGGGTCGGTGCGCACGGCGAGCACCAGCATCATGTTGCCCAGGTCGACCGCCTGCCGCCACGGCGACGGGCGCACCTGGACAAAGGCCACGTCGA
>DAITAE010000864.1:0-1548 GCA_036824445.1 Streptosporangiaceae bacterium
AATCGCGGTGGCGATTCAGCGCGTCCTGCGGTAGCGGATCGTCGGGCCGAACCGGCCCGGGCACCATCTGAAACGGGGTCATGCCGAACCGGTCGGCGACCGCGACCGACGCGGCGTTTCCCTCGTCGACCTCGGCCAGCACTGCTGGCAGCGCAAGCGGGCCAAGGGCATGCTTCACGACGGCGCGGGCGGCCTCAGTGGCATACCCGTTGCCCCGCGCGCTGGGTGCCAGGCTGTAGACGACCTCGAGCCCGAGGTAATCCAGCGGCCGCAGGCCCGTCGCGCCGACCATATCCGCCGTGGCCGTCTCCCGGATAAGCCACAGGCCGTATCCGGCGGCGGCGAAGGTCCGCGCGCTGTCCACGATCACCGCAGTGATCTCCGCCGGGGACAGGTTCACGCCGTCGAACAGGAAGCGCCGCACCTCCGGCGCGGTCCAGTGGGCCAGCAACCATGCATGGTCGTGCGCGGTCACCGGGCGCAGGACCAAGCGTTCCGTCGTCAACGCGTGGCCCACGGCCGCCACGGTACCGGGCAGATCGCCGGAACCGCCGCGCAGTCCGTTTCTCGCGGCGGCACCCGGGTAGGACTGCGCCGCCGGGCACAAGAGGGGTGCGTCATGGACATGAAACTCGAAGTCGTTCCCATCCCCGTGCGCGATGTCGACGCCGCGAAGGACTTCTACACCCGGCAGGTCGGCTTCGGCCTGGACCACGACGTCAGGCCCACTCAGAACATGCGGGTGGTGCAGATGACGCCACCCGGATCGACCTGCTCGGTGGTGATCGGCGAGGGCCTGCCGCTTGGCGAGCCCGGCTCGGTCAAGGGAGTCCAGCTCGTCGTCGACGACCTCGGCGCGGTCCGCGGCGAACTCGCCGGCCGGGGCGTGGGAATCAGCGAGATTCAGCAGCTGGGACCCGAAGGCACGCCTGGCTCACGCTACTGCTTCTTCGATGACCCCGATGGGAACACGTGGGCGATCCAGGAGTACAGACGCACGTAGCCACGTCAAGGGCCAGCCGATTCCCGGGCCGGGCAGGTCTGCGCAGGCCCGGCCATGCTCCGGATGTCGGGTACTAGCTCGCTGGCCTGGCCTGGCCGTCGGGTTCCGCCTGGTCGCCGCCGCAGCGGTCGGCGATGACCAGCAGGTGCTCGTCCACCCAGGAGACCTGCTCGCTGGGCAGGCGGGCCAAGAACGTTGTGATGGCTGCGCGCAGCTCGTGCTGGGAGTAGAACGAAAAGGTGGAGTAGTGGTAGCCCTCGGCCTGGGCCGCGAGCCGCTCGGCCGTGCTGGTGCGCTGATGCCGGAAGGTCTGGGTGGCAGCCATCTGGAGCCCGTCGGTCCGCTGGACGGCGTCCCGGAGCGCGGCCTCGCTGTGCAGGCGCTGCTCGTGCTCGGTGAATCCCGGGAAGTAGCGGCCCCAGATCGTCCGCGCATTTTGCTGCGGGGTGCGGGTGTAGATGAACATCTGGCCGCCGGGCTTCAGCACCCGGGCGGCGGCGGCCAGGAAGCGGTCCAGGTCGAAGTGGTGAACGCAGTTGAACGCG
>DAITAE010000865.1:0-1545 GCA_036824445.1 Streptosporangiaceae bacterium
CATGTCCTTGATCCGGCCGGCGATGTTCAGGTAGCCCGCGTCGTCCATGACGGCAAGGTCGCCGGTATGCATCCACCGGGCCGCGTCGATGGCGGCCCGGGTCTGCGCCTCGTCGTCCCAGTACCCGAGCATCACCGAGTACCCACGGGTACACAGTTCCCCAGGCGCCCCGCGCGATACAACCTGGCCGGTCTCCGGGTTGATGATCTTGACTTCGACGTGCGGGTGCACCCGGCCCACGGTCGACACGCGCCGCTCCATGTCGTCGTCGGCGCGCGTCTGGGTGGATACCGGCGACGTCTCGGTCATCCCGTAGCAGATGGTCACCTCGGCCATGTGCATCTCGCTGACCACCCGCTTCATCACCTCGACCGGGCACGGCGAGCCGGCCATGATCCCGGTCCGCAGCGTCGACAGGTCGTAGGAGGCGAAGTCCGGCAGCGCGAGCTCGGCGATGAACATGGTCGGCACCCCGTACAGGGAGGTGCACCGCTCCGCCTGCACCGCGCTCAGCGCCGCCGCCGGCTCGAAGCCGGGGGACGGGATGACGATGCAGGCCCCGTGCGTGGTGCAGGCGAGGTTACCGAGGACCATGCCGAAGCAGTGGTAGAAGGGCACCGGGATGCAGACCCGGTCCTCCGCGGTGTAGCGGCAGCCCTCGCCGATGAAGAAGCCGTTGTTCAGGATGTTGTGGTGGGACAGGGTGGCGCCCTTGGGGAAGCCGGTGGTCCCGCTGGTGTACTGGATGTTGATGGGGTCGTCGAACGACAGGCCGGCCTCCCGTTCGGCAAGCTGGTCGGGCCCGCCCGGGTCCGGCGTGCCCGCCGAGGCCAGCGCGCCCCACTCGGGCGACCCCAGGTAGACGACCCGCTCCAGCCCGTCCAGGCCGCCCCTCACCTCCTCGGTCATCGCCCGGTAGTTGCTGGTCTTGAAGGATTCCGCGCTCACCAGCAGCCGGACGCCCGACTGGCGCAGTGCGTAGCCAAGCTCGGTGCTGCGGTAGGCCGGGTTGATGTTCACCAGGACGATTCCCGCCTTCGCGGTCGCGTACTGGAGCAGCACCCACTCGGGGCAGTTCGGCGCCCAGATGCCGACCCGGTCGCCTGCCTCGATGCCCGCCGCGATCAGGCCGCGGGCGAGGGCGTCGGTGTCGGCGTCGAACCGGGCGTAGGTCCACCGCTGCCCGGTGGGCACGTCCACGACCGCCTCCCGGTCCGGGTGGGTGGCGGCGACCCGGCGCAGGTTGGCGCCGATAGTCTCGCCGAGCAGCGGCACCTCGGATGCGCCGTGGCTGTAGGACGGCTCTGTGACGCCGATCATGGCAGCCCCTTCTGGCTTGGGCCCGGCAGGCTCGGGCCCTGAGTGTGGTTCATCAGGCCTGGTTGGCACCATGGTGCCCCTCACGCGGCCGGGTGTGAATACCGGGGCCGGCGCGGGCGGCGGCTGGGCGCGCAGCGCCGGCGGTGCGTGGCATGGTGACCCGGCGGCGGCCCGGCGGTCACCACGCCCGGTTCGTTTGGCGTGATGGTGGTGAACGGCACAGGA
>DAITAE010000384.1:0-4932 GCA_036824445.1 Streptosporangiaceae bacterium
GCGACCAGGCCGACCTGGGCCAGCGCGCCGGGGAGAGCCACCGGCCCACCGGTCCCGCCTGATGAGCGGTTCGGGGCGGGCCGGGCGGCTGTCGCTGCGCGCCCGCCTCCTGGTCCTGCTCATCGCCGTGACCGCCGCGTTCCTCCTGGTCATGGGCGGGGTCACCACCCTGGTGCTGACCCGCCGGGTGAGCGGGCAGTTCAACGCCGACCTGGTGGCCGCCGCCGCCCGCGGCCCGCAGGCCCTGGCCAGCAATACGGGTGGTTACCTGGCCGCCGCGATCTTCCGCCGCACCGGGCAGATCGTGTTGCTGACCCCGGGCCACAGCGGCAGCCAGTTCCGCCAGGTGCTCAGCCAGATGACGCGCAACCAGTTTGTCCGGAATCTGGCCGACCAGCCGTTCACCCTGGCGCTGCCGGACGGTACCAGGCTGCGGGCCGTCGAGCGGCTGATCCGCGGCCGCCAGGTGAGCACCGCCACCACCGCGCCGGGCCCGGCCCTGCTCGTGGTCGCCCGGCCGCCTACCGCGGTGAACAGGCAGGTGGGCGGCGTCGTGGTGGCGGAGCTGATCACCGGCGGGATCCTGCTCCTGATGCTCGCGCTGGGCGGGCGCTGGCTCATCGGCCGGGGGCTGGCGCCACTAGGCCAGATGGCTGGCACCGCCCACCGGATCACCACGCAGGGGGATCTTGCCGCACGCATGCCCGACGCGGACGAGAGCACCGAGGTGGGCCGCCTGGGCTGGGCCATCAACAGCATGCTGGACCGGATCCAGCAGGCTTTCGGCGCCCGGCTGCAGTCGGAGCAAAAGGTGCGCCAGTTCGCGGCGGACGCCTCGCACGAGCTGCGGACCCCGCTCACCACCATCCGGGGCTATGCCGAGCTGTACCGGCAGGGGGCGCTGGGGCCGGAGGAGCTCCCGGACGCGATGCGCAGGATCGAGCAGGAGGCGCAGCGCATGAGCACGCTGGTGGCTGAGCTGCTGGAACTGGCGCGGCTGGACCGCACCTCGTCCCTCGACCTCGCCGAGGCCGACCTGGCCGCGGTGGTGCGGGACGCGGCGGCCGACGCCCGGGCGGTCGAGCCGGACCGGCCAGTTCAGGCGGACGCACCGGATGGGCTGATCGTGATGGTCGACGAGCCACGGATCCGGCAGGTGCTGGCGAACCTGCTGACCAACGTGCGCGAGCACACGCCCGCCCGGACGCCGGTGGCGGTCCGGCTGGCGCCGGTGCGGGGCGGGGTGGTGCTGGAGGTGGCCGACGCCGGCCCCGGGATGCCGCCGCAGGACACTGCGCGCGCGTTCGACCGGTTCCACCGCGGCGGAGACCGCGCCGACGGCCAGGCGGACGCCGGGATGAACGGCTCCGGCAGCGGCGGCAGCAGCGGTCTGGGGCTGTCCATCGTGCAGGCCATCGCCGTGGCCCACGGTGGCCAGGCCACCCTGGAGTCATGGCCCGGCCAGGGCACCCGCGTGCGCGTCTGGCTCCCGACGGTCACCCAGCCCGGCCAGGTTCCCTAGACGGAGCTTCGCTCCACCGGACTCAGGACGTGCTGCTTGATCCGGAGGACCGCCGCCGCCGCTGGGTGCGGGGCGGCACCGGAGTGCGGTCGGTGTGCTCACGGGGCGTTGGTGCCGGTAGCTGCGCGAAGATCTCCAGCCCACGGTCGTTCTTCCCGTCTGGGGTGAGATCCTCCCAGCCCTCGATCTCGGCGAGCGTCCGCCCGGCCCAGCCGTCGACGGTGTTGAGGAGGCTGATGAAAAAGTCGACGGCCAGCGCCCGCAGGTAGACCTGGTCCTGCAACACGGCCCGGCCGTCGAGGAACTCCTGCTTGACGGCGCCGCTGAAGCGCAGCATCTGCTGGGCGTCGCTGCGCACCTGCTCCAAGGTGGCGACGAGCTGCTCTTTGATCCCCAGGGGCGCGATGAACAGCCGGAGCATCGCCTCGAAGTCCATCGCAAACGGCGACACCGGAGTATCGAGCCACTCGCGCAGCACCTGCCGCCCCGCGTCGGTGATCGAGTAGACCGTCCGCGGCCGCCTCCCGACGTACTCGCGCTTGGCTACGGCCAGCCCCATGGCGGCCAGCCGCTTGACCTCGCGGTAGATCGCGCTCTCGGCCCGTGGCCAGACGTAGCGGAAGTAGCGGACCCGCTGCTGGGCCAGCTCGTAGGTGGACCACGGGTGCACGGCCAGCTGCGCCAGGACGGCGTACGAGGTCGTCGTCAGGCCCGACGGCGGATCGTTCATGGGTCTTGACATACTCCAAACGCGAGTATTAGATTTACTAGCGTTTGGAGTATAGCAGTGGGCCGGGCCCGGGGCCAGCCGACCGGCCGGGGGGAGGTCACGGACATGACCACCATCGACACCATCGACCTCGCCGGACTCGACGGCGGACCTGTCAGCCTCGCCACCAAGCAGCTCGACGAACTGGACTCGCGGGTCCAGGGCCGGTTGCTGCGTCCCGGCGACCAGGGCTGGGACGAGGCCGTTGCGATCTGGAACGGCATGGCGGCCAGGCTCCCTGCCCTGGTCCTCCAGCCGGTCTCGGCCCACGAGGTCGCCGCCGCCGTCGGGTTCGCCCGCGAGCATGGGCTGCTGCTCAGCGTCAAGGGCGGGGGCCACAACATCGCCGGAACCTCCATGGCTCCGGGCGGCCTGACCCTCGACCTGTCCCGCATGCGCCAGGTCGGCGTCGACCCCGGCACCAAGCTCGCCCACGTCGGCCCGGGGTGCCTGCTCGGCGAGGTCGACCAGGCAACCCAGGCCCACGGGCTGGCCACCGTGCTCGGCTTCGTGTCCGAGACCGGCGTGGCCGGCCTGACCCTGGGGGGCGGCTTTGGCTATCTGACCCGCCGGTTCGGCTGGACGGTTGACAACCTCGCCGAGGTCGAGATCGTCACCGCCGACGGCGGGATCCGCACAGCCAGCCGCGACCAGCATCCCGAGCTGTTCTGGGCGCTGCGGGGTGGTGGCGGGAACTTCGGGGTCGTCACCCGGTTCACCTTCCGCCTGCACCAGGTCGGCCCGATGATCACCGGGGGCCTGATCATCTGGAGCGCGGAGCGGGCCGCCGACGTGCTGGCCGCCTACCGCGACCTCACCGAATCGGCGCCGCGGGAGCTGACCGCCGCCGCCATCGTGCGGCTCGCCCCGCCGGCCCCGTTCCTGCCCCAGGCCTGGCACGGCAAGCCCATCGCCGGGATCCAGGTGTGCCACAGCGGCACCAACGCCGACGCCGACCTGGCCCCGGTTCGCGCGCTCGGGAACCCGATCGTGGACCTGGTCTCCCCCAAGCCGTACGTGGCCATGCAGTCGATGCTGAATGCCATGGAGCCCAAGTGGCTGCACCGCTACTGGAAGGCCGAGTTCTTCCCTGGCCTGTCGAGCGAATTCCTGGACGCCTTCCGTGAGAGTGGGCTGCGGGTGACCTCGCCGCTGTCCCAATCGGTCATCTTCCACCTGGCCGGCGCGCTCAACGACCACGAGGACGACGACGGGGCGGTCGGCAACCGCGACGCCCACTACATCGGCGGGTTCAACGCCACCTGGCCGCCCGGCGCGCCCGCCGACCCCCACGTGGCCTGGGCCCGGGCTGGGTGGGAGCGGATCCGGCCGTTCTCCACCGGCGGGAACTACGTCAACTTCCAGCTGCCCGACGACGACGCCACCCGGACCGCCGCCGCCTACCGGAACAACTACCAGCGCCTCCAACGGGTCAAGGCCGAGTACGACCCGGACAACGTCTTTCGCCTCAACCGCAACATTCCCCCAGCAGGTCATTGACAGCACAGGATGAGCAGCCGGGAGCCCGCTCTTCCTTGCGACTGATGCGCGCCGGTGCGGACAGACCGACCCAGGCTGGCGCCTAACCAGCCAAGAGGACCGAAACGCCTTTGAGGGCCGTCAGCCGGCGGCCGGCTCTCCGTCCTCGATGTCGCCAGCTGGGCCGGGAAGGTGCTCGAACAGGTAGTAAACGGCCAGCAGGCCGAAGATGATCAGCGCGGCGACCGGCGACCAGAACGCCGCGATCAGGGTGCCCGCCGCATATGCCAGCCCGCCCAGGGCGAAGCCGGGCACGGACCGGCGCAGCGCACTCGGCGGCAGCGCCGCCCCGAGCGAGCGCGCGTGGGTGACCACGTACACCCAGACGCCGTCAAAGCCTGCCGAGATCGCGATCATGACGATGCCGTAGGTCACCGTGGCCGCGGTCCCGCCTTCCTCGAGCAGGTGCTCGGCCACCAGCGCGGTCGGGAACGGGATCGCCACGATGCCCATGAGCAGCAGGAGGTTGAGCACCAGCAGGGGCCGGTCCACCCGGCTGACGTGCGCCAGGATCGTGTGGTGGTTCAGCCACATGATCCCGATCGTGAGGAAACTGACGACGTAGGCGAAGTACTCCGGCCAGGCGTGCAGCAGCACCCCGGCTGTGAGCACGCCCGACCCGATCGGCAGCAGCTCCAAGACCAGGAGCGTGATCGCCACCGCGAACACCCCGTCGCTGAACGCCTCTGCCCGCTTGCTGTCCATGCCCGGTCAGCCCTTCACGGTCAGCTGTCCGCGGTCGGCGGGGCGGGCGTGGCAGACGGCTGGGCCGGCTCGGCAGGCGGTTGAGGCGACGCGGCCTCGGGCGGGCCGGGCGGGGCAGCGGGCTGGCCCGGCCCGGCGGCAGGCGGGGCCACCGACCGGGCCAGCAGGGACGCCACGTCTACGATTTCCAGCGACTCGCTGGCCTCGCCGGAGCTCTTCTTGGCGCTGATCGCGTCGCCGAGCATGACCAGGCAGTACGGGCAGGCGGTGGAGATGGTGTCCGGGCCGGTGCCCAGCGCCTCGTCGATCCGCTCGATGTTGATCCGCTTGCCGATCCGCTCTTCCATCCACATCCGGGCGCCGCCGGCCCCGCAGCAGAAACCGCGTTCCTTGCAGC
>DAITAE010000866.1:0-1544 GCA_036824445.1 Streptosporangiaceae bacterium
GGCTACCACATCAGGGAGGCCGGCTCCACCGCCGCGCAGGAACTGGCGTTCACGCTGGCGGACGGGTTCGGCTACGTGGAACTCGGCCTGTCCCGCGGCCTCGACGTGGACACGTTCGCCCCGGGCCTGTCGTTCTTCTTCGACGCCCACATCGACTTCTTCGAGGAGATCGCCAAATTCCGGGCCGCCCGCCGGATCTGGGCCCGCTGGCTGCGCGACGTCTACGGCGCGCGCACCGAGCGGGCCCAGTGGCTGCGGTTCCACACCCAGACGGCCGGGGTGTCCCTGACCGCACAGCAGCCCGACAACAACGTGGTGCGGACCGCGATCGAGGCGCTGGCCGCCGTGCTGGGCGGCACCAACTCGCTGCACACCAACGCGCTCGACGAGGTGCTCGCGCTGCCGAGCGAGCGGGCGGCCGAGATCGCGCTGCGGACCCAGCAAGTGATCATGGAAGAGTCGGGCGTCGTCAACGTCGCCGACCCCCTCGGCGGGTCGTGGTACCTGGAGGCACTCACCGACCGGCTGGAGGCCGAAGCCGAGGAGATCTTCGCCCGGATCCGCGCCATGAGCCCGGACGGAACGATGACCGGCGGGATCCTGCGCGGCATCGAGGACGGCTGGTTCTCCTCGGAGATCGCCGAGGCTTCCTTCGCCTATCACCAGAAGCTGGAGAAGGGCGAGAAGAAGGTCGTCGGCGTGAACTGCTATACGGGCTCGGTCGGCCAGCCGGTGGAGATCTTGCGGGTCAGCCATGAGGTGGAACGGGAGCAGGTGGCTGAGCTGGCACGGCGCCGGTCCGGGCGTGATCAGGTCGTGGTGGACGGGGCGCTGGCAGCCATGATCGCCGCGGCGAGGTCGGGGGACAACATGATCCCGCCGATGCTGCTGGCGGCCCAGGCCGAGGCGACCCTGGGCGAGATCTGCGGAGCCCTCCGCGATGAATGGGGCACCTACTCCGAGACCCCGGTGTTCTGACCGGCCCCCCTCGGCCAGACGTGATCATGACATCGCCGCACGCCTGGCTACACCGGGGTCATGATCACGAGTTGCTGGCGCGGGATGATATTGGGCTCCCGGGCTGTGATCACGGGCAGTCCGGGCATAAGGCGCACCGTGGGCCGGTTAACCGGTTATGCCCCGGCTGTGCGGTTGAGTCACGCCGGGAATGCGGCAGGATGGAGTTATGCAGCAGCCGCGGGATTTCTCGGTTTACGGCGCCGTTGACTTGGGTGCGCGGAAGGCCGCCGCGGAGCGCGCCCAGCGGGCGTCTCAAGCGGGCGGGCCGGGCGAGCCTGGCCCGGATGGCGGCCATGTGTTCGACGTGACCGAGGCCACCTTCGAGACGGACGTGCTTGAGCGCTCGCGGACGGTCCCGGTCGTCATGGATCTGTGGGCGGAGTGGTGCGGTCCGTGCAAGCAGCTGAGTCCCATTCTGGAAAAGCTCGCTGCGGAAGCGAACGGTGACTGGGTGCTCGCCAAGGTGGATGTGGACGCCAACCCGCAGCTGAGCGCCGCGCTCCAGGTGCAGAGCATCCCCATGG
>DAITAE010000867.1:0-1543 GCA_036824445.1 Streptosporangiaceae bacterium
CTGGGCGACCGACGCGCATAAGTGGCTCAACACGGCCTACGACTGCGGCATCGCCATGGTCCGCGACCGCGGCGCCCTGCGGTCGGCGATGGAGGCGTCGGCCGCCTATCTGCCAGGTGAGGGGGACGCCGAGCCCATGAACCTGACCCCGCAGTCGTCCCAGCGGGCCAGGGGCGCCGAGGTGTGGGCGGCGCTCGCCTTCCTCGGCCGCGACGGCATCGCCGAGCTGGTCAACAGGACGTGCCGGCTGGCCCGCCGGTTCGCCGACGGGATGGCGCGGGCCGGTCATGACGTGCTGAACGAGGTCGTGCTCAACCAGGTCGTCGTGGCGTTCGGCGACGCGCCGCGCACCGACGCGGTCATCGCCGCGGTCCAGGACGGCGGAACGTGCTGGTGCGGGCCGACGACCTGGCGCGGCCGCAGGGCGATGCGGGTCAGCGTCAGCTGCTGGAACACCACTGAGGACGACATCGACCGGAGCATCGCCGCGGTCCTGGGCTGCGCCCGCCGCTAGCCGGTGGCCTGATCAGCCGCGCGGGTGCGGCCGGCCGGGTGGGCCGGCGAGGCGGCCGTCGCTGCGGCGCAGCCCGGCCGGCAGGTAGGCCGCGCCCGGGCCGTAGGCGCCGGCGGTGTCGCCCGGGTTGGAGATCGTGCACCGTTCCAGGGAGAGACAGCCGCAACCGATGCACGAGTCAAGGCCGTCCCGCAGGGCGGTGAGGGCGGTGATCTGGTCGTCGAGGCGCTGCCGCCAGCCACGCGAGAGCCGGGACCAGTCGGCCCGGGTGGGCGTCCGCCCCGCGGGCAGCGACGCCAGGGCTTCCGCTATCTCGTCGAGGCTGAGCCCGACGTTGCGCGCGGCGCGGATGAACGCCAGCCGCCTGAGCGTGCTGCGCTCAAAACGGCGCTGCCCGCCCGCCGTCCGGGCCGCCGACAGCAGGCCGAGCCGTTCGTAGTAGCGGACGGCGGACTCGGCAAAGCCACTGCGGCGGGCGATCTCGCCGACCGTCAGCGGGTCCGTGGTGTGCATCCGGATCAGATCCTTGACATGAAGTTGACTTTAACTACGAGTATGGCATCAATCCGACGACCAAGGAGGAGCCATGCCCGTTGCCCTGATCACCGGCGCGTCCCGCGGACTCGGCCGCGCGCTCGCCCACGCGCTGGCCCGGCGGGGCTGGTCGCTGATCGTCGACGCCCGGCGAGCGGATGATCTCACCGATGCGATGCGGGGGATAGCGGATGTCGTCGCGGTGCCCGGCGACGTGACCGACCCCGGGCACCGCGCGCGCCTGGCGGAGGCGGGCGGCCGCACCGGCCGGCTCGATGTGCTGGTGAACAACGCCAGCCGGCTCGGTCCCAGCCCGCAGCCGTCGCTGCGCGACTACCCGTTCGATGAGCTCGGCCGGGTCTACGACACGGACGTCTTCGCGCCGCTGGCCCTCATCCAGCTTCTCGCCGGCCCGCTCACCGCCGCCGCGGGCACGATCGTCAACGTCAGCTCGGACGCCGCGGTCGAGGCCTACCCGGGATGGGGCGGCTACGG
>DAITAE010000868.1:0-1543 GCA_036824445.1 Streptosporangiaceae bacterium
GCGCGCCCGCGCCCCTCAAGCTGCCTGGGCTGTGCGCACCGCAAACCGCGATGCCGGGCAGACGCGCCTGGCCGTGGGGTCGACTACGGCGGCCGTCGCTGACCAGCCGGCAGGCAAAGGTGACGGCCGACAGCCGTCTCGAGGATCTCAACGGCCTCGTCGTTGCGGCGGCGCCCGTGGAAGTCAAGGATCCGCCCGCGGTCGGGCAACCGCCCACTGCCCAGCACCCACGCGAGATTCTCAGCCGACCGACCGCAGCAGAACGACCTGGCCGGCGAAGGTCGGTACAGAAGGCGAGACGGCGCAGCGCCCCGGCGGAACTGGCCGTGCATCTGCTGGGCCCGCTCTGTGCCGCCGTCGATCATGTACCAGTTGGGGATTGGCCCAGCGCGCGCTCCCGCTCGCTGTTCGGATACCTGCTGACACACCGCGAGCCCTGGCCGCTGCGGGAGGTGCTGATGGAGGTCTTCTGGCCCGAGTCGCCGGCAGAGGCCTCACGGAACAGCCTTAACGTCGCCATCCACGGGCTGCGACGCACGCTGCGGACCGTCACGGTCGCCCCGGTGATCCTGCACAGCGGCGGCGCCTACGGGATCCACCCCGACCTGCGAGTGTGGCTGGACGTCGAGGAGTTCGAGAGCCGAGTCGGTAACGGCCGCCGTTGCGAGGAGGCGGGCGACGCCGACCAGGCAACCAGGGAGTACGAGTCCGCCGATGGCCTCTACCGTGGCGACTTCCTGGCCGAAGACCTCTACGAGGAGTGGGCGGCGCTTACCCGCGATCATCTCCGGCTCGCCCACCTCGACGCGCTCAGCCGCCTCAGCAATCTCCATTTCAGCGGTGGCCGTTACGCCACCTGCGCAGCACTCTGCCGGCGGATCATCGACTGCGATCCGTGCCGGGAAGACGCGCACCGGCGGCTGATGCGCTGCTACAGCAGGCAAGGTCAGTCGCACCTCGCCCTCATGCAGTACCAGGCATGCGCCCGGGCACTCGCGGCGGAACTGGGCGTGGACGCCGACCCGGCCACGGCCAGCCTGCACGACCAGATCCGCAGGCACGAGCCCGTATGAGTTTGTCCCATCGCGATTCTGCTCGCGTCGAGCTGCCAGCCCGGGATCACGAAGCGGCCAGCTGCCCAAGGTCCCGGAGGATGTTGAGCGCATAATCCCCGGTGGTGGTGCCGTTAAGCGCTCAGACCACGCCGATTAAGCGCCGGTTGCCACCGTTGCGATGCATGGCGTCGGCGGAACGGCCCCGCCAGAGCTGGCCACGAGCCACATCGCGAAGGAGCAGAAATGACTACGCCGGAAACGACACCGTCAGAAACAGCCGCATCAGGAGCCGCCGCATCCGGAACGGCCCCCGCAGAAGTGGCCGCGCAGGAAGCAGCCAGGAAGAGAATGCAGGGCCGCTTCCCCAAGTGCCCGCCCAGGGAGAACTTCCCCGTGGTCACGGGATTCGTCACGCCGGGATCAGACTTTCCCTCGCCGCATCCGCTCGACGCGAGCGTCAACATGGACGTGTACGACCCGACGGAGAC
>DAITAE010000385.1:0-4924 GCA_036824445.1 Streptosporangiaceae bacterium
CCAGCGGGCGGTCCCGCCCACCTGCCAGCGTCCCCACACTGAAGACCAGCCCGGCGTAGACGGCGGTGATGAACACCGCCAGCGACCCGTACAGGACGGCCTTGCTGATCACGACGTCGATGTCATAGAGCCGGTACTTCAGCACCGCGATGCCGACGGCCACCCACAAGCACAGGAACGCCAGGTTCGACAGGACGGCCGCGGCCACCGAATCGGTCACCATCGATGCGATGAAGGTTGCGACGACCAGCACCGCGGCCGCCGCGAACCACTTCAGCTGCAGCCGCTCCTCACCCCGCGACCGGGCGAACCTCACCACCACCGCCACGACGCTGACCACCAGCGCCGCGACCAAGAGGATCAGAACCGCAGCCAGCAGCAGCGGGTCCTCGGCCTGGCTGGCCGAGCCGAACGGGTCCGGCCAGATGCGGGCGGCATGCACCAGCAAGACCACACCGGTAAACGTGAACGCGCCGCCCACAAACCACGCGGCCGGGCGCCACCGCCGTGAGCGCAGCCGCCCGGTGGGGAAGAGCAAGAACAGCAACGCCAGCATCGCGACAGGGATCACCCAGATCCAGTTGGACAGCCAGGCGAACGCCCGCCCGGCCGGCAAGGACCCCGGGTCCGCGACCAGGGCATGCAGCCCGTAAGCGGACGCGAAGCCGCCCAGCCCCAGCGCCAGGCTCGCCACCAGGAGCAGCCAGCCAACGCGGTTCCTGGGCCGCCTTGAGGCAAGGACGTAGCCCACCACCGGCACGGCCAGGTTCGCCACCCCGCCGAAAACGTTGGAGAAATCCCAGGCCGTCAGCCCAGCAGGCACCCGATGCCGGTCCACGTACCCTAGCGCCAGCGCACAGGCCCCCAGCGCGACCGACCCCACTGCGGCGCAGCCGGCCGCCCACCGAACCGTCCGGGACCTCATTCCTATCCCCCCACCAACGAGTCTGCCCCCGCAGACCCCTGTGCGGAAGATCCACGCACACATCGCAAGGGCCGCCAAGGGCCCACGGCACCACTGGCTCGGCAAGACCAACCGCGCCGGCGGCCCCACCGTCTGGCCACCCCGCGACGCGGCCGGCTCCGGTGAGCCGCAGGACCGCTCTCATTCCGGGCGTACCGATTCGCCCGCTGATAGCCAAAGTGAATGCGTTACTTCCCGGTAGTACTTGCCGTCCGTTGACCAACGTGTTACCGGTGAATTACCTGACGCCAGATGCCGCGCTGTGCGGCGCCGGAACCAGGCCGCCACGGGGGGAAGACGCGCGCTGGATCCTCGGCACCATCGACGACGCCCACGGCTCTTCACCTTTGCCGATCACCATCGGCCGGCCTGCCCGCCCACAAACGTCCGAAGACACAGCCAACCAACCGCGAAGGGGGCATTCATGAGCGACGAATACAGGCAGGCACAGCCGCCGGAGCAGGCGGCAGTGGCCCCGCAGCCGAACCATGACGCGGAGCCGGCGGCGATGCCGAGCCCGCCGCAGACACCGGCTGTCCCTCAGATGCCCGCCGCCGAGCGCGTCCGCCTAGCAGCGCGGCAGCGGGGCGAGTCCGACTACATTTTCAGCTACTGGACGGCGCTGGGCTGGACCATCCTCACCCTCGGGATCTACGGGCTCTACGTCTTCTACCAGCTCGTCCGCCGGATGCGCGATCACAACGCCCGCCGGCTCGAGCTCCTCGACGCGGCGACCACCGCGGCGTGGGAGGAGGCGGGGCAGCTAGGGCTTCAGCAGGAGCTGGCGCCTTCGTTCCAGCGGGCCGCGGGTCACCTGGCCGTGCTGCGCCAGATGACCCAAGACTTTCGTGAACCGGTCATCTGGCTGCTGCTAGCCATCATTTTTCGGGCCATCACCGAAATCGTCGCGTTCGTGCTGCTCGACCAGGACCTGATCAAGCACGAGCAGGCCGAAGCCGGCGCCGAGGACGAGCTGTCGGTGATCTACACCCGGCTCGGCCAGCCATTGCCTTCTCCTGACCAGAGCCGGGTGAAAGGGCCCGACAACTACACCGGCCGGATCCTGGCCACGATCTTCACCCTCGGCATCTACATGTTCTGGTGGTTCTACAACCAGATGGACGAGCCAAACAAGCACTTCGCCAGCAACTGGGCCCAAGAGGACCAACTGGTCAGCGCCGTAGAAGCCCTCAGCTGACACGAGCGCCGCGGTAGAACCCTGGCTAATCCAGAACCGGCCACGACGAAGCCGGCGCCGGTACGGCGGCGCCGGTCGTTCCGGTTCAGCCTCGCGGCACCGCACTGGCTGATGGCGGAGATGATCGAGCGGGTCCTCGGGGATCGCGAAGTTCATAAGCGCCCGCAGCGCCCACCGCGGATGGCCATAGCTCGTAGCCCGCGCATCGCGGCGTTCTTCGCCACCCAGCCGTTAGGGATCTCCGGCCGCCGGATCGTTACGGCGACAGCCGCTCGGTGATCCAGCCGCCGCCTTCCCGGCGGTAGCCGATCCGGTCATGCAGGCCGTCCGGCGATTCCTGCCAGAACTCCACGCGGGTGGGCAGCACCCGGAAGCCGCCCCAGCGCTGCGGGCGGGAGACATCGGCTCCGCTGGGGTGACGCCGCAGCGTGTCCTGGAGCTGCACTTCCAGGACCGCCCGGCTGGCGACGACGCGGCTTTGGTGCGAGGCGGCCGCGCTGAGGCGGACGGCAGGGGCGCGCGTGCTCCAGTACTGGTCCGCTTCGGCCTCGCTGACTCGCTCAACCGGTCCCGCCACGCGTACCTGGCGGTGGGTGGGAACAAGCCAGTGCAGCACGGCCGCCGCCCGCGGGTTGGCCGTTAGTTCAGCACCCTTGTCGCTCTCACAATCGGTGAAGAACACCAGCCCTCGCTGGAGGCCGCGCAGCACCACCAGGCGGGCCGACGGAACGGCGTCGCTTGTGGCGCTCGCGATGGTCATGGCTTCCGGCATCGGCTGGCCGGCCGCCCGGGCCGCGTCCAGCCACGCGGAGAGCTGACGCAGCGGATCAGCGATCAGGTCTGTGACATCCACCCGCCCAGTCTCGCGCCACAACGACAGAGAGCGACAAGCCCTTCCTCGCCCGGGGGACGCGCAGATGGGATCTGCACGCCGGAGTTGGCGGGCGGATTCAGTGATCCGGGGACTGCTCAGGCGGCCAGGTGCGGCGGGATTCGTCGATGGGGCTCATCAGCCCGATGTCATTGCCGTCGGGATCGGCCACGATCGCCCACCGGGCCCCCCAGAAGGCGTCGAACGGCGGCTGCCGCTCCGCATAGCCGGCCGAGGTCAGCTCGGCGTAACGCGCGTCGACGGCTTCCCGGGTCGGCAACGAGAACCCGATAACGACGCTCACCCCTGCGGGATCGGCGCGCCAGCCGGCGTGCCACAGCCGGGCCGATTTCGCGGTGTCGAGCTCCAGGCTGAAGCCGCCGGGCATTTTCAGCTGCACGTGGGCGGCGGCCGCATCCTTGCTCTCGGGCAAGGCGACCCCCAGCCGACGGTAGAAGTCGAGGCTGGCTGCCATGTCGGCGACGACCAGGTTGAGCATGTGCAGGTTGGGCACGCTTTCGCTCATTCACCGCAGTCTGCCAGAGCGCCGGTCGGCAGCGTTCTGCGATCTGCCGGCCGTCCCTGCGCCCAACGCCGCCGCCCTGGAGCGCTGACACGTAACCGGGGCGGGGTGTTGCGGTTATCGCCTGAACCAAGGGCCGATCTGTGTGACGGCGCTGGGCGGCCCGCTCGGCACCTGGCCAGGCCTGGGTGCATTCACGGATGGAGGTCGGCGTGGAAACTCCGGGAGCGGTTCACTGACCTGGATTCAGGGTTGTCAGTACTTCGCGGGCGGCGCGGTGGCCGGATTGGACGGCGCCGTCCATATAGCCACTCCAGTGTGTTGCCGTCTCCGTGCCTGCCCAATGCAGCAGGCCCGTTGGCCGGCGCAGGGCGGGCCCGAATTGTGTCCAGGTGCCTGGCGGGAAGTGGGCGCCGTAGCAGCCGCGGGTCCACCGGTCAGCGGTCCAGTCGTGCTCGATGTAGTCGTCTGGCCGCGTCGCGGCGGGCCCGAAGTACCTGCCGAAGGAGGCGAGCACCTCGGCGCGCCGCTGCGCGGGATCGGCCCGGGCCAGCCGCCGGGCCTCTGCGCCGGTCACGAATCCGAGCAGGATGCCGGGCGAGCCCGCCGGCGGCCCGGTGTCGAACGTGACCCGGGCCCCCGGGCCGTCCGAGGTCACCTGGCCGTTATACCCAGCATCCCGCCACAACGCCGTGCCATACACGGCCAGGCACTTGATCACCGAGCCCATTGGCGTGGCCTGAGTGAGCTGGTCGCGGTCACCCGGCAGCGGCGGGTCGTAACAGATCCGCCCGGCCAGCGCAGGCGGCACGGCGATCACCGCGCGGCGCCCGGTAGCCACCACACCCGCCGCGTGCACCGTGACCTGCGACGCTCCCTGCTCGATCCGCACCACGGGGGCGCCAAGCCGCACGCTCCCGGCGCCGAGCTGCTCCGCCAGCCGGACCGCGATCAGCTGCGCCCCACCCACGAGCCGGCCATGCTGCGCCGCCCCGGACGTCTGGGTCAGCTGCCGGAACCCGCCCGCAGAGCGCAGGTAGAACAGCACATGCAGCAGCGAGACCTCGCCCGGCTCACAGGCGAGCACTCCCTGGCTGAAGGCCTCGACCGCGAACCGCCCGAGCCGCGTCCTGACCCGCCTCCGGGCCCAGTCCGCCAGCGTCTGGGAGTCCGCAGCTGCGGCCCCGGCGGCCTGCCACGGCGCCTGCACCGGGACCCGCCGCGCCATCCGGGCGAGGGCCAAGATGGCCAAGCCTGCGTCGGCTAGCTGAACCGGGCCCGCCCGGGGGATCACCCGGTAGCCATAACGCCGCCCCCCGAGCTCCAGCAGCGTCCGCCCTTTCGTGAAGATCGGCACGGCTGCCACGC
>DAITAE010000869.1:0-1541 GCA_036824445.1 Streptosporangiaceae bacterium
GTTCATCCAGACGTGACGCTCCGCCATCTCGTCCTCCTGAGCGGCTGACATCGTGCGGACAGGTATTTTCCTGGACCCATGGCCTCCTTTCCCCGCTGGGAGACGCGTCTTGCCGGGTACGTGGCGGCGTGGACGGAGCTACAGTCGGCAAGCAAATGCTCCGGCCGCTCGGCCACGGGCACCTCATGACGGCCACCGGCACCTCATGGGCCACCGGCACCTCATGACGGCCACCGGCACGTCACCCCGGCCAGCCCGGTCCCGTGTGGCCGTGCCGCGGCGACGTGCTGAGGCGAGTCGTTGGCGCCAGGCTCGTTTTGCTCGCTTTGACCGTCATCGGTTGTGGCCGGTATCCTTGCTCGAGCGTCCATGCGTATCCGCATGCCCGCGGTACCCGCTCAGCGGGGCTGGTCACGCGGCAGCGGATGCGGGACTCCCTCGCCCTGGACGATCATCCGGGCGCGGGCCCACGGATCAGGTCCCATATGAAGGCTTACGACTGTGCGCACTTTCAGCCCCAAGGCCGGTGACATCGAGCGTCAGTGGCACGTCATCGACGCCTCCGATGCCGTGCTCGGCCGCCTGGCCAGCCAGGTGGCGATGCTGCTGCGCGGGAAGCACAAGCCGATCTTCGCGCCACACGTAGACACGGGTGACTTCGTCATCGTGGTGAACGCCGAGAAGGTCGCCCTGAGCGGCAACAAGCTTCAGGACAAGCGCGCCTACCGGCACTCCGGCTACCCCGGGGGCATCCATTCCGTGACCTACTCCGAACTGCTCGCCAAGCACCCGGAGCGCGTGGTGGAGAAGGCGGTCAAGGGCATGCTTCCCAAGAACTCGCTCGGCCGGAACATGCTCCGCAAGCTCAAGGTGTACGCGGGCCCCGACCACCCGCATCAGGCGCAGCAGCCAACCCCCTTCACGATCAAGCAGATCGCGCAGCAGGCGGGACCACCCGCCGGCGGCAGGTGACGCCGCCGCCGTACAGCGGCCGGCGCGTCCGTCGCGTGGTGCGATGACGAGAACCAACGAGGAAGCACGAGGAAAGTACGTGGCCGAGTCCACAGCCGCGCAGACGCTCGCTGAGGGCGCAGACGCGCAGACGGAAGAAGGCGCCGGGGAGCAGGTGTCTGAGTACACCACCGAGACGTCCGAGGACGCGGAGGCGCGCCCGGCGGCGCGCCGACCGGTGGTGACCGGCAGCGCGCTCGGCACCGGCCGCCGCAAGGAGGCGATCGCGCGGGTCCGGATCGCACCGGGCACCGGCCAGTGGCGCATCAACGAGCGGTCGCTGGAGGAATTCTTCCCGAACAAGGTCCACCAGCAGCTCATCAACGAGCCGTTCGTGACCCTCGGGGCCGAGGAGCAGTTCGACGTGGTCGCCCTCATCACCGGCGGTGGGGTCACCGGCCAGGCAGGCGCACTGCGGCTGGGGATCGCACGTGCTCTGACGCTGGTCGACCCCGAGAACCGGGTTACCCTGAAGCGAGCGGGTTTCCTGACCCGGGACGCCCGGGTCAAGGAGCGCAAGAAGTACGGCC
>DAITAE010000386.1:0-4915 GCA_036824445.1 Streptosporangiaceae bacterium
ACGCTTCAAGGAGATCGTCCGCGAGCGCACGGACCGCGAGTTCCCCCAGGACCCGCACGAGCAGATGGATCTCGCCATCCAGGCGGTATTCAACTCGTGGAACTCGGGCCGCGCCGTGCTCTACCGCCGGCAGGAGCGGATCCCCGCCGACCTCGGCACCGCCGTCAACGTGGTGGCGATGGTGTTCGGCAACCTCGGCGACGACTCCGGCACCGGGGTCGCGTTCACCCGCGACCCGGGCACCGGGCAGCAGGGCATCTACGGCGACTACTTGCAAAACGCTCAGGGCGAGGACGTGGTGGCCGGCATCCGCAACACCGTCCCGCTGCAGGACCTGGAGGGCATCGACCCCGCGTCGTACCGGCAGTTGCTGGAGATCATGCAGACGCTGGAGAACCACTACCGGGACCTGTGCGACATCGAGTTCACCATCGAGCGGGGCAAGCTCTGGATGCTGCAGACCCGGGTGGGCAAGCGCACCGCGGCGGCCGCGTTCCGCATCGCGACCCAGTTCGTGGACCAGGGCCTGATCAGCATGGACGAGGCGGTCACCCGGGTCACCGGCGACCAGCTCGCCCAGCTCATGTTCCCCCGCTTCGACCTCGGCGGTGACCCCAAGAAGATCACCACCGGGGTCAGCGCGTCACCCGGCGCCGCCGTCGGCAAGGCCGTGTTCGACTCGGCCAGTGCCGTCGAGCAGGCGGACGCGGGCGAGGACGTCATCCTGGTCCGCCGGGAGACCAATCCCGACGACCTGCACGGCATGATCGCCGCCCGCGGCATCCTGACCAGCCGCGGCGGCAAGACCAGCCACGCCGCGGTCGTCGCCCGGGGAATGGGCAAGACCTGCGTCTGCGGCGCCGACGAGCTCGAGGTCAACCTGGCGTCCCGCCAGTTCACCGCCCCGGGCGGGGTCACCATCCGCGAGGGCGACGTGATCTCCATCGACGGCTCCAGCGGCGCCGTCTACGCCGGTGAAGTGCCGGTCATGGCCTCGCCGGTGGTCGAGTACTTTGAGGGCAGCCTCGACGCCGGGGCCGACGACCTGGTCGCGGCCGTCGCGCGGATCATGGAGCACGCCGACGCCACCCGCCGTCTCGGCGTGTACGCCAACGCCGACACCGGCGACGACTGTGCCCGGGCCCGCCGGTTCGGCGCCGGCGGGGTCGGCCTGGTCCGCACCGAGCACATGTTCCTCGGCGAGCGCCGGCAGCTCGTGGAGCGGCTGATCCTGGCCGACGACGAGGAAGGCAGGCAGTCGGCGCTGGACGCGCTCGAACCGCTGCAGCGCGGTGACTTCGTCGAAATCCTCCGGGCCATGGATGGGCTGCCGGTCACCATCCGGCTGATCGACCCGCCGCTGCACGAGTTCCTGCCCGACCTCACGGACCTGTCGGTCAAGGTGGCGCTGGCCGGGGACGAGGCCACCGAGCAGGACCGTAAGCTGCTTGACGCGGTGCGCCGCCTGCACGAGCAGAACCCCATGCTCGGACTGCGCGGCGTCCGGCTGGTGCTAGTCATCCCCGGGCTGCTGGACATGCAGGTCCGTGCGATCGCGGAGGCCGCGGCCGAGCTGAAGAAGGCGGGCAAGGACCCGAGGCCCGAGGTCATGATCCCGCTGACCGCCTCGGTGCAGGAGATGGAGATCGCCCGGGAGGCGGCGGCGAAGGTGCTGGCCGTGGTCGAGGAGGAGACCGGCGCCGGAGTGCACACCATGATCGGGACGATGATCGAGGTGCCGCGAGCGGCGATGATCGCCGGCGAGATCGCCAAGTCCGCCGAGTTCTTCTCCTTCGGCACCAACGACCTCACCCAGATGGGCTGGGGCTTCTCCCGCGACGACGTGGAGGGCGCGTTCTTCAGCCGCTATATCGAGCTGGGCGTCTTCGGCGTGTCCCCGTTCGAGACGATCGACACCGAGGGCGTGGGCCGGATGGTCCGCATAGCCAGCGAGGAAGGCCGGGCCGCACGGCCGGACCTGGAACTCGGCGTGTGCGGCGAGCACGGTGGCGACCCGGATTCGGTGCATTTCTTCCACCAGGTCGGCCTCAACTACGTGTCCTGCTCGCCGTTCCGCGTGCCGGTCGCCAGGCTCGAGGCGGGCCGCGCCGTGGTGCTCGAGACCGCCGGGGGCAGCGACAGCAGGTGAGCGGGCATCCGGGCTACGACTCCCACGCGACCGACCGCTGGGCGGCCGAGCCGCCGAAGCGGGCACAGGCCGCGGCGAGCTACCAGCGGGGGCCGTTCATACGGGATCGGGCCCGGGTGCTGCACTCGTCTGCCCTGCGGCGCCTGGCCGCCAAGACGCAGGTCGTCGAGGTGGGCGCGGGCGACTTCCCGCGCACCAGGCTCACCCACTCGCTGGAGTGCGCGCAGATCGGGCGTGAGCTCGGCGCGGCCCTCGGCTGCGACCCTGACCTGGTCGACGCCGCCTGCCTGGCACACGATCTGGGGCACCCGCCGTTTGGCCACAACGGGGAGATCGTTCTCGCGGAGTTCGCCGCCGGCTGTGGCGGGTTCGAGGGGAACGCGCAGAGCCTGCGGCTGCTGACCCGGCTGGAGGCCAAGGTCCCCGGGGCGGGCCTGAACCTTACGCGCGCCACGCTGGACGCGACGGTCAAATACCCCTGGCCCGCCGGCCCGGGTCGGGTGGTCGGCCAGGCCGGGAGAACGACCGCGCAGTTCCCTCCGCCGAGCCTGCCCGGGGAGGAGGCTCCTCAGAGTCCCCAGAAGTTCGGTTACTACGCCGACGACGGTGAGGTGTTCGGCTGGATCCGTGACGGAGCGCCGGAGGGGCGTACCTGCCTGGAGGCTCAGGTCATGGACTGGGCCGACGACGTGGCGTACTCGGTGCATGACCTGGAGGACGGCCTGCACGCGGGCTACATCACCGTGCCCGGGCTGCACGACCGGTCGCACCAGCTGGCGGTGGCGGAAATGACCGCCACGTACTACTGCCCGCCGGGCTCGGTCACCATGGCGGAGCTGGGCGAGGTATTCGATGACCTGCTGGGGCTGCCCTGCTGGCCGGAACGGTTCGACGGCGGGCCGGCCGATCTCGCCGGATTGAAGTACCTGACCAGCGAGCTGATCGGGCGCTTCTGCCGGGCGGCACAGGAAGCGACGCTCGCGTCCCGCCCGGATGCCCGTCAGGATGGACAGGCCGGCCAGAGCGGTCACGGCGGCCAGGACGGCCATGGTGGTCAGGACGCCCAGGCCGGGCGCCTCGCCAGGTACGACGCCGATCTGGTGGTGCCACGCCGGCAACGGCTCGAGTGCGCGCTGCTCAAAGGCGTCGCCGCGCACTACGTGATGAGCCGCGATGGCGCGGCGCAGGTACAGGCCCGGGAGCGGGAGCTGATCGCCGAACTGGCCGCCGCCGTGCTGGCGGGCGCCCCGGAGACGCTGGACCTGGCGCTGCGCCCCGGCTACGACGCGGCCGGGTCCGACCCGCAGCGCCTGCGCGTGGTCGTCGACCAGGTGGCCTCGCTCACGGATACTTCCGCCATCGCCTGGCACCGCCGCCTGTGCCGGGAGCCGGCCGCAGCGACCAAGGGAGGACAATCCGATGCCCACTGAGCCCACCTTCGTGATCGTCGGGGCAAGCCTGGCCGGCGCGAAGGCGGCCGAGACCCTTCGCTCGGAGGGGTTCGGCGGCCGGGTCATCATGCTCGGCACCGAGACCGAGCGGCCCTATGAGCGGCCCCCGCTGTCCAAGGGCTACCTGCTCGGCAAGGACGAGAAGTCCATCATCTACGTGCACGAGGAAGGCTGGTACGCCGAGCACGAGGTGGATCTGCGGCTCGGGGTGACGGTCACCTCGGTGGACCCGGCCGGGCGGACGGTCACCACGGCGGACGGGCAGAGCGTCGAGTTTGACCGGCTGCTGCTGGCCACCGGCGCGTCACCACGGAAGCTGGAGGTGCCCGGCGCCGACCGGGACGGCGTGCTGTACCTGCGGACCGTCGCCGACAGCGAGCGGCTTGCCGCCGCATTCCAGGGCGGGGGACGGGTGGCCACGATCGGCGCGGGCTGGATCGGCCTGGAGGTGACGGCGGCGGCGCGCGAGGCCGGCTGCGACGTGACGGTGATCGAGCCCGAAGTCACCCCGCTCTACCGCGCGGTCGGCCCCGAACTGGGTGGGATGTTCGCCGACCTCCACCGGGAGCACGGGGTGGAGTTCCGGCTGGGGGAGTCGGTGAGCGAGATCCGCGGCCCGGGTGGCTCGGTCGGGGGCGGCCAGGGCGGGCAGACCGGCCCGGCCGGTGCCGTCGGCGAGGTCGTCACGTCGTCGGGCGTTGCGGTGCCCGCGGACGTCGTGGTCGTGGGGATCGGTATCGTGCCGAACACGGGCCTGGCCGCCGACGCCGACCTGGAGGTCGGCAACGGGGTCGTGGCCGACGCGGCGTTGCGCAGCTCCGACACGAGCATCTACGTCGCTGGCGACCTGGCCAATTCCTACCGGCCGCTGCTCGGCCGCAGGGTCCGGGTGGAGCACTGGGCCAATGCCCTGGCCTCCGGGCCAGCCGCGGCACAGTCGATGCTCGGGCAGGACGTGAGCTACGACCCGGTGCCCTACTTCTTCAGCGATCAGTACGACCTGGGCATGGAAACGGCCGGCCTGCCCGAGCCGGGCACCTATGACCAGGTGCTGTACCGGGGAGACCGGCCCGGCCGGGAGTTCATCGCCTTCTGGCTGGCCGGCGGCGCGGTGGTGGCCGGGATGAACGTCAACGTGTGGGACGTGAATGACGACATCCAGGCTCTGATCCAGGGCGGCAAGCGCGTAGACCCCGCCCGGCTCACCGACCCCACCATCCCCCTCACGGAGCTGTAGCTGGGGAAGGGCGCTAGGGAGCGCCCGCGATAGCGGTCACGACGGCGCAGGTGTCGGCCAGGTCGGGCAGGACCGCGT
>DAITAE010000387.1:0-4911 GCA_036824445.1 Streptosporangiaceae bacterium
TCGACCGATTGCCATCTCGTCGACCCGCAGGGACCGCCGCGGTACGGCGTGAGCTCGGGATGGCCGGTGATGTCGTTCATCAACGGCCCGACGAGTGTGCCATACCGGGTCAGGACCGCTTCGACGGCAATGGCGCGGTGGTCGATCCGGCGCATCACCTTGAGGTCCTGGCTCGCCAGTGGCTCCTTCGCCGCGCAGGCCGCCCAGTCCGCCTCGCTGCGGACGAAGAAGGTGGTCTTCCCCGAGTCGCCGTACGGCATCTGCACGACCAGGTCGTGACCCAGCCCGGACCGCTCCGCGAGAGCGGCCAGCTCCCGGTAGCTGGCCGCCCGGCCGAGCACGTTCGGGACGCTCGGGACCCCGGCATCGTTGCCCAGCCGGGTAGTGACGATCTTGGAGTCGAGGCGGTGCCTGAGCTCGGCGGGCGGGTGAGCGACCCGGAGCCCGGCGCTGGCCGCCAGGGACTCGGTCTGCTCATCGAACATCACGAACACCGCCCGGCCGCCGGGGCCGAGCGTCTTCATCCAGCCGGTGACCTCGCGGTGCCTCAGCAGGTAGTTGCAGATGTCCTCGATCGAGGAGAATTCGGGTGCCTCGCGGTCGGTGGGCACGAACACGTTGGGATGGCTGCCGCCGAAGGAGTCGAAGTAGTTGACGTAATGGAAGTTGCGGACCCAGCGGTCGATCCCCAGCAGGTTGAACGCCGTCGGCGAGATGAAATAGATCGGCGTCTGGTTGGTGCGGAAGAACTCGCGCAGGTCGGAGACCCCGCGAAACCTCGGTGGCGAGCCGCTCATCCCGGTCTCCTCGCTGCAGGGCTCCGGCACGGTCGTCCGGCGGATCCCTTCCTGACATAACGTGACTACCCAGCGATGCCGTGCGCCACCCGCTGGCCGGACGGGTGCCTGCCCGGCGGCTGGCGCCATCCGGGCGGGGATGTCGAGAACGGGCCCGTCGCTCCGACTGCCTGGTGACGAACGAGCCGGACAGGCGACGATCCGCAGGGAGGACCGAGCATGAACCCCATCAAGACCCGCACCCTGAAGGTGCCCGGTGCGAACCTGTACTACGAGATCCGCGGCTCCGGCCCGGTCCTGCTGCTGATCTGCGGCGGGGTCTACGACGCCGCCGGGTACGCCGGCCTGGCGCAGCAGCTCGCCGACCGGTACACGGTGGTGACCTACGACCGGCGCGGCAACTCGCGCAGCCCGCTGGACGGGCCCCAGGAGCATCAGAGCATCGAGGTCCATGGCGACGACGCGCACCGCGTGCTGGCGGCCGTGGGCGTGACGGCCGGCGAGCCCGCGCGCGTGTTCGGCAACAGCTCGGGCGCGATGATCGGCCTGGAGCTCGCCGCCCGCCACCCCGAGCAGGTGCGCACCGTGGTCGCGCACGAGCCGCCCATCTTCGAGCTGCTGCCCGACCGCGATCACTGGCGCGCCGTCATGCGGGACGTGGAGGACACGTTCGCCGCGAAAGGCGCCGAGCCTGCGGGGGAGATCCTCAACGCCGCGCTGCAGATGAGCGGGGGCGGGCAGGAAGACGACCGCGCGCCGGGCGGCGGGCCGGCCCCGCAGGGGGAGCCGGACCCGGAGACCATGCAGATGATGGCGCGCATGGGCCAGAACTTCGTGTTCTTCATCGGCTACGAGGTGCCGCCGTTCGCCAGGTACACCCCCGACATCGCCGCGCTCAGGGCGTCGCCGGTGCGGGTCACGATGGCGGTGGGCCAGGCGTCGCGCGGTGAGCCGCCCTACCGGGCCGCCTTTGCGGTGGCCGAACGGCTGGGGACCGAGCCGGTGGTGTTCCCCGGTGACCACGGCGGTTTCGGCTCCGAGGCCCTGGCGTTCGCCGCCAAGCTCCGCGATGTGCTGGCGGGCTGACACGGCCCCCGCGCCGCCGCCGCAGCGGAACGCGGTGCCGCGCTACCCGCTCAGCAGGTCAGGTGCAGCACCGCGTTGGTGTGCTTGGTGGCCTCGCTCAGCACGCCGATCGCCTGCGCCGTGGGCAGGACGACCAGGTCGACGTCGCGCCGCCGGGCCTCCTCCTGGACTTGCTTCATCACCGGCAACGCGCCGTTGGCGCCGGTGCCGATCACCAGCCGGCGGCATCGCCAGGGGATGTCTTCCGCGACCGAGAGTGGGGTGTGCCCATATCCGCCGCGGAACTTCTTGGAGGCGGCCTTCTTGCGCTTGCGGATCTTACCGCGGTCGATGATCAGGTCGTGATCGTAGGTCACGCCGTCGACCCGGACCGAACCGAACGAGTACTCGGTGAATCGCATGCCGATGCCCCCTAACGATCGGGCAGTGACATACATCCCCGGGAGTCCAGTCGCACACGCGCCGGTCACAGCACTTGTTGGCCCGGGCCGGCGCAGCGAGCCTCCCGGGGGGATCACGGCAGCGGGCTGAGACCCGCGGCCGTGAGCAGGTAGGCGCCCTCGTCGTAGCCGGGGCCGGTGGCAAGCCCCGCGATTTCCTTGCCGACCTGCTCCGGGGTCAGGGCGGGGCCGAGGTTGTCCAGGAAGGTGGCGACGTCCACGCCCGCCCGGGCGGCGTAGGCGGTTACCGCGGCTGCGCCCAGGCCGGTTGCCGGTGTCAGCTGCGGGAGCACCGAGGTGAACCTGATGCCGAGCGCTTCCCGTTCGGACTCGGCGGCGGCGTAGGACGTAAGGAACCGGATCGTGGCCTTGGCCCCGGCGTAGCCGCCGGACAGCGGCGAGCCGTTGAGCGCGGCCCCGCTGGAGAAGGCGATGACCACGCTGCCCGGGTCGAGGGGGCGCAGCAGCGCCTCGCGGGTCCAGTGGAACGCCTGCTGCACGTCGACGTCCCAGTTGCGGCTGAACGTCTGCCAGGTGTGGCGGTGCAGCGGCCGCGACAGCGGGCTCGCCCCGGCGTTCAGCACGAGCACGCGGGGGACATACGTGTCGATCAGCTGCCCGGCGACGACGGGATCGGTCGCGTCGGCGGCGACGGGCGTGAACGTGTCGCCAAGCTGCTCGCGCAGATCCGCCAGCCGGGCGGGATCGCGGGCGACGCCGACGACGTGCGCTCCGGCCTGGGACAGTGCGGTGGCGATGCCACGGCCGAAGCCCCGGCTGGCGCCGGTGACCAGTGCGGTTGTTCCTGAGAGCTCTTGTGCTGGCATCCTGTTGCTCCTTGTCGCGCGAGGCAGGTTTGTTCCTGCGGGTTCACAACTACAGATCCGCGCAGTCCCGGGAACTCACCGGACGTCGCCGGCGCCCCGGCGCCCAGGCGGACGTCGCGCGGGCGCAGCACAGGCCGATGACTTTTGCTGCTGCCTCGGATCTGTACGGGTGAGGCACGCGCGTGAGGAACGTTCACGCGGTAACCGGCAGGAGTGGCGATGTCAGCAGGGGCCAGGGCGGAGCCGGGTAGCCTGCCGCCGGGCAGCGACGATTTCGCGCGCCTGACCGACCCGCTCCGGCCCGAGCTGCTCGCATACTGCTACCGCATGCTCGGCTCGGTCCATGATGCCGAGGACCAGGTGCAGGAGACCCTGATCCGGGCGTGGCGGTCCTACGGCGAGTTCGAGGGCCGCGCGTCGCTGCGGACGTGGCTGTACCGGATCGCCACCAACGCGTGCCTGCGTGCGCTGGAGAACCGCAGCCGGCGGCCGCTGCCGTCCGGCCTCGCCGGCCCCGGCGAGGACCCGGAAGCGCCGCTGGCGGCGGCGCGGCCGGAAGTTCCATGGCTGCAGCCCTTCCCCGACGCGCTGCTGCGCGCCGAAACCGCCGACCCCGCCTCGGTCGCCGCATCGCGAGCGAGCGTCCGGCTGGCCCTGGTCGCCGCCGTGCAGTACCTGCCGCCCCGGCAGCGCGCGGTGCTTATCCTGCGCGACGTGCTGGCGTGGCGGGCCTCGGAGGTCGCCGACCTGCTCGGGGTCTCCACGCCCGCGGTGAACAGCGTCCTGCAGCGTGCCCGTGACCATCTCAGACGGGCGGCGCCCGCGCCGGACGAGATCCGCGAGCCCGCCGAGCCGGAGCTGCGCAGGCTGCTCGACCGGTACGCGTCGGCCTTCGAGAACGCCGACGTGTCCGCGCTCACGCGGCTGTTGCGCGCCGACGCGGTCCTCGAGATGCCGCCGCTGCCGGGCTGGTTCGCCGGCCGTGAGCGTATCGGGCGTTTCCTCGCCTTCCGCGTCTTCGGCCGGCCCGGCGACTTCGCCATGGTCCCCACCGCGGCCAATGGCCAGCCGGCGTTCGCCGCCTACCTGCGCGGGCACGACGGCGTGCACCGTGCCCACGCGGTGCAGGTACTCACCGTCTCCGCCCCAGGCATCGCGCGCGTCGTCTCGTTCAACCAGCCCGAGCTGCTTGCCACGTTCGGCATGGCGCAGACCCTTCCCTCCGCGACCGCGGCGGCAGGGCAGCGCCGGTGACCGGGGCCAGCCCGGCGGCGGGGCAGGAGTGCGCGGCCGGGCTGCTGGACCGGGCGATCGGCTACGCCGCCGGCGTCGCCGGTGAGGTCGCGCCGGAACTCCTGCCGCGCCCGACGCCGTGCCGGGGCTGGGACCTGGAGATGCTGCTCCGGCACGCCAACGAGTCGCTGGCCGCGCTCCACGAGGGCATCGGCGCCGGGCGCGTGGGCCTGGTCCCCGCCGCCGCAGAGGGTGAGCCGGCGGCTGACCTCGCCCGGATCTTCCGCGATCGGGCCGACCGGCTTCGCAGCGCGTGGGCCAGCGCGGGCCGCCGGCGCCGCGTCGTCTACATCGCCGACCGCCCGCTGGCAGCCAGCGTCATGGAAGGCGTGGCAGCCCTCGAGATCGCGGTCCACGGGTGGGACATGTCCCAGGCATGCGGGCACCGCCGGCCGATCCCGCAGCCGCTGGCGGCCGACCTGCTCACGCTGGCCCCGCTGCTCGTCCCCGAGACCGGCCGGCACCCGC
>DAITAE010000388.1:0-4904 GCA_036824445.1 Streptosporangiaceae bacterium
GCCTGTCGGCCGAGGAGCGCGCCGGCCTCGCCACCGGGCTTCGCGGCCTGGTCCGGGGCCTGGCGGCCGAGGGCCTGCTGGAGGACGCTGCCGCCACCGGCCCGGCCGACCCGGCCGGCTCGCCAGGCCCGGCCGGCTCGCCAGACCCGACCGGCTCGCCAGGCCCGCCCGGCCCGACCGGCTCGCCAGGCCCGCCCGGCACCACGGCGCCGCCCGAGACGCGCCGGTACACCGAAACGCCATCGGCCCGGTAGGCGAAGCGGAACCCGGTGGCGGGCAGGAACGCTCTGAGCTCCGGCAGGAACAGCCGGCTGGCTGCGCTGTGCATCCAGACAAGCACCCAGCCGACGTGCATCAGCCGCGCACTGCGCCGCGCCGCACTCAGCTGCGCGGGTGTGTCCGGCCGCAGGCCCGCCTGAAGTCTCAGCAGGGCAGCGTAGAACGGGCGCTTGGCGATCCCGGCCAGCGTCGTGGAGGGGATCCGGGACGCGTAGCCGTCGGCGAGCGGATGGCCGTCCGCGGTCGCCAGGACCATGCTCTCCGGCGGGAACGGGCTGCCGGCCACCGGCAGGCCACCTCGGATACCAAACGGAACGTCCACCACGATCGAGTGCGAATGGTCGGCCGCGATCGGTGCGTCCAGGGTCGGCAGGACGGTCGGCATCACGCCGATCGGCCACATTCGGGTGGTGAGATTGCCCGACCAGCCCGCCTCCATGACGCCCAGCGCGAGCAGCACGACAAGCACCGGGCGGGCGTGTGCGCCGAGCCAGTTGACCGCCGCTCCGGCAAGCAGGGCGGCGGCCACCAGCCCGAGCTCGGTGAACCGGGCGGCTTCCCGGAAGTTGGCCAGGCCCGGAAGCCGGACGAACCACGTGAACGGCATGAGCGCGGACATGCGCACCCCGTCCCACTTCAGCGTCACCGGGTGGTAGGAGCGGTCCAGGATCCACGGCACCGGGCCGAGGGCGAGCACGGAGCAGCCGAGCCAGAGCAGCCCTAGCTGCCGGGTACCGGGCCGGTGCCACGCGGTCACCAGCCCCACCAGCGCGGCCAGGCTCACGATCAGCCCATAGCCGACCACCACCCACCCCGCTCGGCCCTGGTAATAGAGCGCCGCGAGGCTCGACAGTCCGTACGCGGCCAGCCGGGGTGATGGCGCGAACATCTGGATCAGGCCAGCACCGGACCCGCTGTAGTCGTGGAACATGACGTAGGGCGGGGTCCACGCCCCGCCCCTCGCCGTTTGCCAGGTCATGGCGATGATCTGCGGGCTGGCGACGAGGGCGGCGACCGCAGCGCACACGGCGGCGAGCCGCAGCCGGGCGGGCCGGGATGGCCGTCCCGGCCCGGGCGGGCGCACGAGCCAGGGGATCAGGATCAGGCCCGCCAGGACGGCCGCCAGCACCGACGACTCCTGATCGGTGAGCAAGGCCGCGCCGAGGACCAGCCCGAGGACGGCGGCCTGGCGGCGGCTCGGCGTGCGGCGCAGCCGGACCGCCGCCGCCAGCGTCAGCGGCAGGAACAACGCCCCGAGTGCCAGGTTCACCTGGTACCAGCTCCGCCAGGCGAGGTTGGAGGACAGGCCGAAGAACGCGCCCGCGGCGATCGCCCCGAAACCAGTGGGCAGCCACAGCCGGGCGGCCCGGTACATCGCGTAGCACAGCAGGCCCGGGCAGGCGATGGACAGCAGGTTGTAGGACGCGCTCGGGCCGAAGAGAAGCGTGACCGGGGTCATTAGCAGGCCCGGCAGCGGCATCAGCGTGTGGTACGCCAGCTGGGTGCCGACGGGAGCCGCGAGGAAGCTTGTGGCCCACGGATCACCGAGGTGAGTCACCTGCCGGGCAACCCACCAGAACCCCCAGACGTAGGCGGCGGCGTCGCGTGTCGACGGCAGCGCACCGGCCAGGTAGGTCACCCGGGGCCAGGTGACGGCGATCCCCGCGGCCAGGTAGCAGGTGAACAGCCCCAGCTGCCGCGCAAGGTGGGACGAGGCCAGACGTCTGCCGATGGGGGCCCGAGGCGTGCCGGCGGGGACCGGGGGCGCACCGGTCGGGGCTAGCGGCGCACCAGCCGGGCTTGAAGGCGCACCGGCCGGGGCCGGGGCCGCACCGGCCTGTGATGGACGTCCGCCGGCCGGGACCGGGATCGCGCCGGGCGGCGCTTGGGCCAGTCGCGCGAGCGGCAGGGTTTCCACGTCCGCGCGCTCGCTGGCGCACGCGGGATCGGCATCCACAGGGTCCGCTGTGCCGGTGCCGCCCCGCCCGGGCTGACTGCGACCCTCCCGGTCCATCCGTTCCCCGTGCCCCCATCTCCTATCCGGCCATATCTGCGGCCGGGGCTGGCAGCATTTCGTCTGGAGTTTTTCACGCACCGCGGAAGGGGCCGGTTATGACATTGACAAGCTTTGGTCATAATCGGAGCTGGCCCCGAAACCGGCCTGCAACCGGGTTTCACAGCTGACTTTGCCTGGAGATGGGCCACATACCAGCGCATCCATCCAGGGAGGCGGGCCTGCGGCGGCGTGAGTTGCGCTGCCTTTGCGCAAAGCGGCGGCAAATAGATCTATATGGCAGATCTATGCCATGTCCGGGCCGTTGTCAGCAGGAGCCGTGCCAGTACACGAGCACGTTGCCGTCCCGGTAGCAGTAGCTGAATCCGGTGGCCTTGAGGTAGGCGAGGACGAAGCCGCTGATGCTGATGTTCCGCTTCCACACGACCGCCCACCCGACATTCATGCGGCTGGCGTCCCGCCGGGCCGCGGCCAGTTGGGCCGGGGAAAGCTTGAGCCGGCTCAGCGGAGCCACTCCCACCGTCACGGGACACCCAGTGGCCTGTTCCTGGTGGCCCGGGCGCAAGGTGCCGGGTGCAGGCAGCGCCCACGGGCAGACCATCGGCCTTTGATGCTGCATGAGGTTCAGGTAGCGGTAGAAGGGATGCGCCTCGATCGCGCTGATGGCGTACTTCGGGGATCGTGAGGTGTAGGCGATCGCCCGCGGGTGACCGTCGGCGGTGGCCATCACCAGCGCCTTGGCGAAGAAGGGCGAGCCGTAGACGGGGATTCCGCCCCGCAGGCCGAACGGGATGTCCACCACGATCGAGCCCGTATGGTCGGCCGCGATCCTGGCGTCCACCTTCGGGTAGCTGGTCGGCATCGAGCGGACCTTCGCGTTGCCGGAGTAGCCGGCCTCCAGGATCCCCAGCGCCAGCACCACCACCAGCACCGGCTTCGCGTGGTAGCGGAACCAGTTCACCGCCGCCCCGGCGAGCAGGGCCGCCGGCACCAGCCCGAGGATCGCCAGCCGGTCCGCATTGCGGAAGCTGGCCAGGCCCGGTATTCGGACGAACCACGTGTAGGGCATGAGCCCCGACACCCGCACGTCGTGCCAGGTCTGGGCCAGCGGCAGGTACTGGTGCTTGCCGATCCACAGCGACGTGCCCAGCGCGAGTACGGCGCACCCCGCCCACAGCGCCGCGAGCAGCCAGGCGCTGCGGCGGCGCCAGGACACAGCCAGGCCAAAAAGCGCGAGGGCGGTCAGGACCGTGCCGAACATCGGCAGTCCCTCGTTGTCCCTGCCATGCAGGAACGGCCCGGCCAGGCCGTCAAGCCCGAAGTCGGCCACCCGGGGAGTCGGGGTGAACATGCCGGGCAGCCCGATGCCGTACTGCTTGTAGGACACGGCGAGCAGATGCGGGTCGATGGCCAGCCCGCCGCGCGCGTGCGCGAACACGGCCTCCTGGGCCATGACCAGGAGTTGCGGACTGGCCAGCACGGTCCCGATCACGACCGCCAGCGCGGCTGGCCGCAGCTTGGCCCACGAAGGGTGGCGCACCAGCCATGGCAGCAGCGTCAGCCCGGTCACGATCGCCGCCAGCACCGCCGACTCCTGGTCGGTGAGCACAGCTGCGCCCATGACCAGGCCCAGGATGACGGCCTGCCGGAGGCCCGGGGTGCGGCGCAGGCGCACCGACGCCTCCAGCGCCATCGGCAGGAACACCGCCCCGAGCGCGATGTTCACGTGGTACCAGTCCTGCTGGGTGAGCATGGCCGACAGGCCGAAGAACGCCCCGGCGGCGATCGCGCCGGTGGCCGAGGGGAGCCACAGCCGGGCCGCCCGGTACATCGCGTAACACAGCAGCCCGGGAGTGATCAGGACCAGCAGGTTGTAGGAGGCGCTGGGGCCGAAAATGAGAGTGACCGGGGTCAGCAGCAGTCCGGGCAGCGGTATCAGGGTGTGGAACCCGAGCTGGACCCCGACCGGCGCCGCCATCTGGCTGGTGAACCAGGGGTTCCCCAGGTGGGTCACCTGGTGGGCCACCCACCAGAAGCCCCACACGTAGCTGGCGGTGTCACGCGATGACGGCAGGCGGCCAGTGGGCAGGTGGGTCGCCAGAGGCCAGGTGACGGCCACGCCGGCGGCTATGAAGACAAGGAGCAGGACAGCCTGGCGCACCACCGGATGCGCGGCGATTCTCCGCGTCCGCGACGCTCCCGTCCGGCCCGGCCCGGCCGCTGGCTGCCCCGGCGCCTGGGCTGCGACGTCCAACGTTCCCGCGCTGGCAGGGGCCGCCTGAGCAGACCGATCGTGCTCGGCCCGTTCCATCAGGTCACCTCGTCCAGCCATGTCATCGGGCCGGTGCCCGTCCCCGCTGCAGAGCCACCCCATGCTACCGGGATCGGCGGACCCGGCCCGCAATGCTGCCGAGGGGGTTCCCAGAGGGACTGACGGTGCCGCAGGGACGGCGGTTTCCGGGATGGGCTGACGGGGCATCTCCCGGTGGAACCCGGGTCCGGCCAGGAGCGGGCGCGCAGGAGGTGAGCACGTCGAGCGTCGTGCTGCTGCCGCACGCTCCTGCCAGCGTCGTCACCGCACGCTGGCAGATCAGCACCCACCTGCACGAGG
>DAITAE010000016.1:0-1253 GCA_036824445.1 Streptosporangiaceae bacterium
GGCACGGCGTACGAGATGTTCGTCGACGGCCGCCATTGCGCGCGCTCACCCCCCTTGCCGTGGCCATGAGTGCGCTGGCGCTCATCTCCTGTGTGGGGGCGGCTGGGCAGCACGCTGCGGCCGGGCAATCGGCTGGGCGTCCGGCCACGTCCGGCACGGTCGATCCGGGCACGTCCAGCCCGGATCCGGCCGTGGCGAGCCCGGATGCGCTGCCCAGCCTCACCGCTGCGCAGCAGGCCGGCCAGCGGGTGATCTACAGCTACAACGGCCTCACGCCACCGGCGACGCTGCTGAGCTGGATCCGGCACGGCCTGGTCGGCGGGGTCATCTTCTTCGGCGGCAACATCTCCAGCCGTACCCAGATCGCCGGTGTGATCAAGCAGCTCGACCGGGCCAACGCCAGCACGCTGAACCCGATGCGCGCCTTTCCGCTGCTGTTGATGACCGACCAGGAGGGCGGCGCGGTCCGGCGCCTGCCCGGGCAGCCGCTGCTGTCGGCGAAGCAGATCGGCCAGTCAGCACATCCCGCGGCGGCCGCGAGGACCGCCGGCACCGGCGCGGGGAGGAACCTGGCCGGCGTCGGCATGAACGTCAATCTGGCACCGGTGCTGGACGTCTACCGCAGGGCGGGCAACTTCATCGACCAGTTCGGCCGCTCCTACAGCAAGAACCCCAACGTGGTCTCCTCGCTCGGCGCCGACTTCATCACGGCTCAGCAGGCCACCGGCGTCGCGGCGACCGCCAAGCATTTCCCGGGCCTGGGCGCGGCTACCCGGTCGCAGAACACCGACGCGGGGCCGGTGACCCTGAACGTGACACTGCACAACCTGCGCACGATCGACGAATTCCCCTACCGGGCGGCGATCACCGCCGGGGTCAAGCTCGTGATGGTGTCCTGGGCCAAGTACCGGGCACTGGCTCCGCACACGCCGGCCGGGCTGTCGTCCGCCATCGTCAACGGCGAGTTGCGCCAGCGTCTCGGCTACACGGGCGTCACGATCACCGACGCGCTGGAGGCAGGCGCCCTGCACTGGTACGGCTCGACCAGGAACCGCGCCGTCCGGGCGGTCAAGGCAGGAATGGACCTGATTCTCTGCTCGGCCCAGAAGGCCAGCCAGGGCCAGCAGGCGAGGATCGCCATGGCCAACGGGCTCACCAGCGGCACGCTGGACCAGAGCGTGTTCACCGCGGCGCTGACGCGAGTCGCCAACCTGCGCTCCGGCCTCGGCTAGGTCTGGCCCAGAGCGGCGGTG
>DAITAE010000016.1:1353-15428 GCA_036824445.1 Streptosporangiaceae bacterium
CTCGGTCGGCGGTGATTACCTGGGCGGTCGGCGGTGATTGGCCGGGCGGTCGGCGAAGGACCCGGAACGGTCGGTGCAATTCGTGATCATGGGATCACTATCGTTCTTGCAATAGCGATCCCATGATCACCACTGCGAGTGCGGGCTTCGGGCCACTGCGGCGATCTAGCCGCGCTCTGACAGGCCGTTGACGGCAAGGAAGCGCTCGATCATGGCATTCACCTGGTCGGGCACTTCGAGTTGGTTGAAATGACCGGAGCCGACGGTCTGGCCGACGGTGATCGCCGGGCACAGGCGGCGCAGATCGGCGGACGCGTTGGAGGGAACGGCCGAGCCGATCGACAGCACCGGCACGGTCGCCTGGGCTAGCGCGCCCGCGCCGTCGAACTCGCCCATGACCCGCATGACCTCGGCGGAGATCGCCGGCGGGGTCCTGGTCATCTGCTCGATGATGGCCGCCCGCCGGGCCGCGTCGGTGGGCAGGAACATCCCTTCCACGAACATCGTGCGCCACGACCCGTTGTCGTCGGCGGCCACGGCGGCGACGGACTCGCGGAAGAACCTCTTGGCTTTCTCGTTCGTGATCGGCGCCGGGTCGACCATTACCAGCGCGCGGATGACGCCCGCCCGGGCGGCGCACGACAGCCCGATCAGGGCGCCCAGGCTGTGGCCGACCAGTACGGGCCGGTCGCAACCGGCCGCGGCCGCTACCGAGAGCACATCGTCGGCCATCACGTCCATGGCGTAGCCGCCGGGGCGGGCCGCGGGGCAGCCGCTCTCGCCGTGCCCGCGCAGGTCCATCGCCACGACGGCGTGGCCGCTGGCGAAATGCTCGAACTGCGGAGCGAAGTACGAGCGGTCGCAGCACCAGCCGTGAATGAAGATCATCGGGGGATCGCCGGCGCCCGCGGCGTCGTAGGCCAGCCGGAGGCCAGCCACGGAAAGCGTCTCCGTCACGGCCGCTCGCCTGCGCCGCGAGCCGAGTGGAGGCCGGCTATCTGCCTGGCCGTCTGGCCTACCTGCATGCGCAACTCCGGTGGATGGATGACCTCGACCTCGGCTCCGAGGGCGAGCATGTCGAGCGTAGCGGCGTCCATCGAGCCGATCCGCACCCAGGCTTCCACCCACCCCTCACGTCCGGCGACGGCGGGATTGGGCCTACGGATCCGGATGCCGGACGGCCGCCCTAGCAGCGCGGCGAGGCGGCGGCCGCGCGGGGACAAGAGCACCCGCGCCCGCCGTACCCCGGCACCCGGCGACAGCGGGTCCCGCACGGGGGCGGTATCCGGGAGGTCGCTTCGAAACCCGTTGAGCAGCTCGAAACCACCCTGGCGACCGCGGACGGCATAGAGCGGAATCCCGGCGGCGCCGAGGGCTTCGATGTCGCGGAGGATCGTGCGCTGCGAGACCTCGAGCTCGTCGGCGAGCTGCCTGGCGCTCATCCTGCCGCGGGCCTGTAGCAGGCCCAGCAGCCCGACAAGGCGGCTCGCTCGCACGGGCCAAGGATAATCCCAGATCATGACAGAAGATGTCATGTATCGGCTGCCATAATCGGCTGGGTCAGCCGTGAAGGGAGCAGCACGATGACACCTCATGCCGATGGATCGGGAACCGCAAGCGATCCGTGGATCCTGACGACGCCACCGGGCAAGTCTGAATTCGAGGCATGGCGGGATGAGGATTCCGACCCGCCTGCCCTGGTCGTCCAGGTCGGCACCACGGAGCTGCGTTACCGGCTGCGCTGCATCGACGACCTGCACGCGATGCTGAAAGAACGCGGCGACTGGGTGCCGCTGGGCAACGCCGACGAGCAGAAGCCGGCCGCCGAGGGCACGGTCGAGGCCTGGGGCCGCTCTCCCGCCAACCCCGTCGGCGGCTGGTATGGGCTGAAGAAGGGGCTGCGCGGCCGGTTCGGCAACTACGTCCCGCCGGTCCTGGAGGTGCTCGGTCTTGCCGAGGTCGAGCACAACGCGCGCAACAACCGGATGCGCGCCCGCTGACGCGCGCCTGCTGGAAGGCTCCCGCCGGGCCGCTCCCGCTCACGAGCTCCCGCTCACCATCTGCCTGTCACGAGCTCCCGCTGAACAGCACCGGTACCCCGCGCTGTCATACTCGGGGCGTGAGCCCGCCGCGCCCGCCGCTGACGACGGAGCGCCGGCTCGGCACCGGGGTGGTCCTGCGGGCGGGGTCCACCGCGCCCTACCGGGCAGTCACGATCGTCGAAGGCGAACCGCACCTGGTGCGCGACGATGTTGGCGCGGCCGGAATCAGCGCTGAGGGAGAGGCGCGGGCCGGGCGCGCGGGATCGGCAGCGGGCCGCCCCGGCCGCCCGCTGCTGTGCCTGGTCCACCTGACCGACCTCCAGCTCGCCGACGTCCAGTCGCCGACCCGCTTCGAGTTCCTCAACCGCTACTTCGCCGACCCCAGGTATGCCGAGATCATCCCCGTCCAGCGCCCGCAGGAGGCGCTGACCGCGCACGCCGTCGATGCGATGCTGCGCACAGTCAAGGCCCTGAGCGGGCCCGCCACCGGGGCGCCGCTGCGGCTCGCGGTGACCACCGGGGACGCCATCGACAACGCCCAGTGGAACGAGTTGCGGACCGTTCTTGCCCTGCTCGACGGCGGGCTCGTCGCCCCGGACTCCGGCGGCCCCCGCTACGAGGGCGTCCAGTCGCCCGGCTGGCCGGACGACTTCTTCTGGAAACCCGACGGCGACGGCCCGGGCGGGCCGGACTATTTCCGGCGCGAGTTCGGCTTCCCGCACCACCCGGGCCTGCTGGAACGCGCCCTTGCGGAGTTCCGCTCCGGTGGCCTGGGCATCCCCTGGCTCTCCTGCTTCGGCAACCACGAGGCGCTCCACCAGGGCGTCGGGGTGATGACGTCGGGCATCACCGCCGCGCTGGCCGGCCCGCGGAAACCGCTGGCGCTGCCGGACGGCTTCGACCACGACCGGGCGCTGGAGCTGTTCACGGACCACCCCGAGGCCTTCATGGCGGGCCCCGCCCGCACCGTCACGGCCGACCCCGCGCGCCAGCCGGTCACCCGGCGCGATTTCGTGGCGGCCCACTTCCGGCCTGGCGCGCGCCCGGCGGGGCATGGGTTCAGCGCGCAGAACCGGCTGGACGGCACCGCCTACTACGTCCACGACACCCCAGCGGTCCGCTTGATCGCGCTGGACACCAGCTGCCCGGCCGGGGGCGCCGAGGGCTGCCTTGACCGCCAGCAGGCCCGCTGGCTTCGGGAGCGGCTGGCCGAAGTGCACTCCGCCTACCGCGGGCCTGGGGGGCGCGCCGTGAGCACCGGCCGCGAGGATCGTTTGGTGGTCGTCTTCTCCCATCATGGGACCGACAGCCTGACCAGCAGCCGGCACGACGGCCCAGCCGGGGAACACGTGCTCCGCGGAGCCGACGTCCTCGCGCTGCTGCACCGCTTCCCCAACGTCGTGCTGTGGCTGAACGGCCACACCCACGCCAACGCGGTTCGGCCGCGCCGCGACCCGGCCGACCCGGCCCGCGGTTTCTGGGAGGTCACCACCTGCGCCATCGCTGACTGGCCATGCCAGACGCGGCTGGTCGAGCTGGTCGACGCCGGCGGCTACCTGGCCATCGTCTGCACGATGGTCGACCATGACACGCCGCCCGCTCCGTCGTCGCTGGAGACCAGCGACGACCTGGCCGCGCTCCACCGCGAGCTGGCTGCGAACGCCCCGCTGGACGGCGCCGACTCGGACCTGGCGGGCGCACCGCCCGACCGGAACGTGGAGCTGCGGCTGCGCCCGCCGTTCCCGCTGCGCCACCTCGCCGGCGAGTAGCGTGCCGCGGTGACGCTCATCACCCGTAGAGTGGCCGGGTGGTTCCCCCCGTCACCGGCTCCCTGCTGAACGACGCGTCGGAGCTCCTGCGCCGCGTCTTCGGCTATGACGCGTTCCGCGGCCAGCAGCTGGAGATTATCGAGCACGTGGCGGCCGGCGGGGACGCGCTGGTGCTGATGCCGACCGGCGCCGGCAAGTCATTGTGCTACCAGATACCCGCGCTGCTCCGGCAGGGGACCGGTGTCGTCGTCTCACCACTCATCGCCCTCATGCAGGACCAGGTCGACGCCATGTGCGAACTCGGCGTGCGGGCGGGATTTCTCAACTCAACGCAGGATCCCGGCGCGCGCCTGCAGGTGGAGACGGCGTTCGTGGCTGGCGAGCTTGACCTCCTCTATCTGGCTCCGGAGCGACTGCGGATGGAGTCGACGCTGCGCCTGCTCGATCGTGGCCCCATTGCGCTGTTCGCCATCGACGAGGCGCACTGCGTGTCCCAGTGGGGGCACGACTTCCGGCCCGACTACCTCGCGCTGTCCGCGCTGCACGAGCGATGGCCGCACGTTCCCCGCATCGCCCTGACGGCGACTGCCACCGGGGCCACCAGGGAGGAGGTCGCGGAGCGGCTCAACCTGGCCGGCGCCAGCCACTTCGTGGCGAGTTTCGACCGCCCGAACATCTGCTACCGGATCGTGCCGAAGTCCGAGCCGCGGCGGCAGCTCCTGGAGTTGCTGCGGACCGAGCATGACGGCGACGCGGGCATCGTCTACTGCCTGACGCGGGCCTCGGTCGAGCAAACGGCCGAGTTCCTGACCGGGAACGGGATCACGGCACTGCCCTACCACGCCGGGCTCGACGCGCGGACCCGCACCGCGAACCAGGCCCGGTTCCTGCGCGAGGACGGCATGGCCATGGTCGCCACCATCGCGTTCGGCATGGGCATCGACAAGCCCGACGTGCGTTACGTCGCGCACCTCGACCTGCCCAAGTCCGTCGAGGGCTACTACCAGGAGACCGGCCGGGCCGGCCGCGACGGCCTGGCCGCCACGGCGTGGCTCGCCTACGGCCTCGCCGATGTCGTGCAGCAGCGCAAGCTGATCGACACCTCCGAAGGCGGCGAGGCCCACCGCCGCCGGCTGAGCCGCCACCTCGACGCCATGCTGGCGCTGTGCGAAACCGTCCAGTGCCGGCGTGCGCAGCTCCTCGGTTACTTCGGCGAGCGCAGCGGCGCGTGCGGCAACTGCGACACGTGCCTGTCGCCGCCGCAGTCGTGGGACGGCACGGTGGCCGCGCAGAAGGTGCTCTCGGCCGTGTTCCGCCTCCAGCGCGAGCGGCACCAGAGGTTCGGCGCGGGCCATGTGATCGACATTCTGCTCGGCAGGCAGACGGCGAAGATCGTCCAGCACGGCCACGCCTCCCTCACCGTGTTCGGGGTCGGGACGGAATTGCGCGAGCCCGAGTGGCGCGGCGTCGTGCGCCAGCTACTGGCCCAGGGCCTGCTGGCGGTCGAGGGCGACTACGGCACGCTGACGCTGACCGAGGCGAGTGCCGCGGTACTCCGCAGCCAGCACCAGGTGCTGCTCAGGCGTGAGCCGGAGCTTGCGGCCCGCCCCGCCAGGGCCCGCCGCACCGTCACGGCGGCCGGCGGCACGGCAGCCGCCGAGCTGCCGGCGGAAGCCGCCGGGCGCTTCGAGCAGCTCCGCGCCTGGCGCGCCGCCACCGCGAAGGAGCAGGGCGTGCCCGCCTACGTGATCTTCCATGACGCGACGCTGCGCGAGATCGCGGCGACGCAACCGTCCTCCCTTGCCGCCTTGGGCCAGGTGAGCGGGGTGGGGGAGACCAAGCTGGCGAAGTACGGCGACCAGGTGCTGGACGTCCTCGTGCCGGGCGCCACGGGCATGCCGGGATGACCGCGTACCAGCCCGAGCGATGGCACGACCTCTTCGTGGCCACGGCCGGGGCCGGCGGCCGCCCTGGCCGGCCTGATCTTCGAGATCCATCGCTGACTGCCGTGGGAGCTGGGGGGCATGAGCATTCGTTGTGCCATCGATAGGCTGTCCGCACCAGAAGGGCCGCGCCGTGCGGCCCGCGACGGAAGAGGGCGTCAGTGAGCAGCGATTGGCTGTCGGCCCCGCCTGCCGGCCAGGAAGGCCCGCTCGCGGAGATCGATACCAGCGTCGCGCACATCGCCCGCGTCTACGATTACTGGCTCGGCGGCAAGGACAACTTCGCCGCCGACCGGGTCGCCGCCGAGGCCGCCATGCGGGAAGACCCGAACGTGGTGGAGGGCGTGCGCGGGAACCGGGCGTTCCTGGCCCGGACCGTGCGGTACCTGGCCGGCCAGGGCGGCATCCGGCAGTTCCTCGACATCGGCACCGGGATCCCCGCCGCCGACAACACCCACGAGGTGGCGCAGGCCTCGGCGCGCGAGTGCCGCGTCGTCTACGTGGACAACGACCCGATCGTCCTCGCGCATGCCCGTGCCCTGCTGACCAGCGGGTCCGAGGGGGCCACCGCATACTTCGAGGAAGACCTGCGGAACGTGGCCGAGATCGTCCCGGCCGCGGGCGGCACGCTCGACTTCACCAAGCCGGTGGCGGTGATGCTGATCGGGGTCCTGCAGTGCATCCCCGATGAGGACGACCCGGCCGGCATCGTCGGGCGGCTGATGGACGCCGTCCCGGCCGGCAGCTACCTGGCCATCTCGCATCCCGGCTACGACATCTACGGCCCGGGCCCGCGTAACCTCGCGTCCCGGCTGAACGAGCTCATGCCGGCGAAGCTGAGGTTCCGCTCCCACGCCGAGGTCGCCAGGTTCTTCGAGGGACTGGACCTGGTGGAACCGGGCCTGGTCCGGGTGCCGGAATGGCGGCCGGACTCTGATGCCGACCGCGCCAACCCGGCGGCTGTCTGGGGCGGCGTGGCGCGCAAGAACTGACGCGGGCGATCAGGGCAGGCGCAGGATACGCGCCGCGTTCTGGTAGAGCACCTTTCCGAGCACCTCGTCGGGCAGCCCGAGCCCGTCCAGCTCGGCCAGGCACCGCTGCGGGGCCAGGAAGGGGAAGTCGCTGCCCCACACGAACTGGCCGGCCAGCCGTCCGCGGAGCTCACTCACCAGCTCGGGCGGGATGCGGCGGGGCGCCCAGCCGGAGATGTCGATGTACACGTTGGTCTTGTGCAGCGCCATGGCGACCAGCTCCATGTGCCATGGCCAGCCGAAATGCGCTGCCACCACGGTCAGCCCGGGGTGGGCGGCGGCGACGGCGTCGAGCCTGATCGGGCGGGCGTAGTCGAGCGCGATGCCCTGACCACCGGGCTGGCGGGCGCCGATCCCGCTGGTGCCGGTGTGGAAGAGCGCGAGCAGCCCGTGCCGCTCGCAGGCGGCGAAGACCGGCCAGTAGGTCAGGTCATCCGGCGCGAACGCCTGCAGCGACGGGTGGAACTTGACCCCGCGCAGACCCAGCGCCGCGATGTTGGCCACCTCGGCGACGGCGGCCTCGCCCTTGTGCGGGTCGACGGAGCCGAGCCCGGTGAACACATCAGGATGATCGCGGCAGGCGTCCGCCACGGTCTCGTTCGGCACCCGCGGGCGCCCGGTCGCGGTCTCGGCATCCCACGCCAGCAGCACCGCCATCGTCTCGAGCCGGCGGTACGTCTCGGCCAGGTCCGGGATGGACAACCGCTGCACCGGCGAGCGGAAGTAAGCCTCCGCCGCCTCGACGTAGCCCGCCATGCTCCCGTCGAGCCAGTCGGGGGTCGGCAGATGAACGTGGAAGTCGATGGCTCGCATCTTTACCGGCATAACAGGCCTTCCCGTTGCCCCATCATCATGCCGGGCCCTCGGCGCTGGCGGCCATCGCGAGCACCTCCCGCTCGCGGTCCGGGTCTACGCCGTGGGCGGGGCGGTCCGGCGCGGGCGGCGGGTCGCCCTCGGCCTGCAGCCAGGCCCAGGTGTCCGCCACGGTCTCCTCGATCGGGCGGCAGCTCAGCCCGGCGGCGTACGCGGCGGAGACGTCGCCGGCGTGCAGGCCGATCAGCTCGCTGTCCGGCGGGACCCAGACCGGCAGCTCGGTCCAGGGCGCGATGCCCGCCCTCGTGATGACTTCCGGCGGGACCCAGACCAGATGGGCCGGCGAGCCGGTGGCCGCCCTCGCGGCCTCGAGCAGGCTGCGCATGGTTGCCTGGCCTGGCTTGCTGACAGTGTTGATGACACCGCCAACCCCGTCCTCCGCGGCATGCAGCAGCCAGGCCGCGAGGTCGCGGCCGTCAATGTACTGCAGCGGCAGATCGGGCGGGCCCGGCGCGAGCACGTCGCCGCCGCGCTCGATCCGCCGCAGCCACCAGGGCATCCGGCCGGTGATCTCATAAGGGCCGAGGATCAGGCCCGCCCGCGCGAGCAGGGCCCGGCCGCCGAACGCCTCCGCCGCAGCCAGCTCGCCACCCCGCTTCGCGGCCGCGTAGTCGTCGCTGGCCATTGACCTGGGATCGGCCTCGACAACCGGCGCGCTCTCGTCGGCGCCCGGCGGTATCGGCCACCGGTAGACGGAGCGGCTGGAGACGTAGCAGTAGTGGCCGGCCCGGCTGGCGAGCAGCTGGGCCGCGTCCCTGACTGCGTGCGGCGCACCGCTCCAGGTGTCGATCACCGCGTCCCAGACCGCGCCGCCGAGCACGGCAGGCAGCTCGCCCGGCTTGGTCCGGTCGGCGTGCAGCGCGCGCGCCCCGGCCGCCGGTATCCGCTCACCCCCCGCGTCAGCGTCGTGACGTCGTCACCCCGCGCCAGCGCGGCCTCCACGACCGCACGGCCTACATGGTGGGTCCCGCCGAGCACCAGCAGTCTCATCGCACCATCATCGGACGCGGCCGCCCGGACCAGCGCTGGCCGTTATTCTCGGCGTAAGCTTGCCGCCGCCGCCGCAGCCAGCCGGCCACGCGTTCGGGCTAGTCGATCCGGGCGATCACCTCGCCCTGGCGGGTCGTCTGGTCCTCGCCGACCAGCAGGTGGACCTGCCCGGCCGCCGGGGCCAGCACCTCCCCGGACACCTTCTCCACCATCACCTCGCCGAGCAACTGCCCGCTCGCCACCTGGTCGCCGTCGCTGACGAACCAGGTGGCGAGCACCCCCTCGGCGTCGGGCTCGTTCTCCGACAGCCTGGGGAACACGACCTCGGCCACGCTAGGGCGTGTCCCTGTGAGGCATGCCCTAAGCCTTGCACAGGTCGCGCACGGCGGCCTCGATCCGTTCCGGTGTCGGCAGCACCGCGCGCTCCAGCGACCGCGCGTACGGGATCGGCACGTCGGGCACGGCGACCCGGCGCAGCGGGGCCCGCAGCAGGCCGGGGTCGGTCTCCGCGACCCGCGCCGCGATCTCCCCGGACAGCCCGAACGACTGGTAGTCCTCGTCGACGACGAGCAGCCGCCCGGTCCTGGCCACCGACGACAGGATCGTGTCGGAGTCGAGCGGCACCAGGCTGCGCAGGTCGATCACCTCCAGGTCCACCCCGTGCTCCGCGGCCATCTTCTCCGCCACGTCGAGCGCATGGTGCACCGACAGTGACAGGGTGACCACCGTGGCGTCGGAGCCGGCCCGGGCCACGGCCGCCTTCCCGATCGGGGTCTCGTAGGGCTCCTCCGGCACCGGCGCCACCGACCGGGGGTTCTTCGCCATCCAGGGCAGGCCCATGATCCCCTTGTGGAACATGTAGACGACCGGGTTGTCGTCCCGGATAGCCGAGATCATCAGCCCCTTGGCATCGGCCGGGTTGCTCGGCACCACGACCTTCATCCCCGGCAGGTGCGCGAAGGTTCCCCACAGGCACTGCGAGTGCTGCTCGGCGTCGCTGTAGCCGCCGCCGGTGGCGGTCATCAGCACCATCGGCACGCGCACGTTCCCGCCGGACTCGAAGTGGATCTTCGCCATGTGGTTGTAGATCTGGTCCATGGCGACGCCGAAGAAGTCGACGAACATCAGCTCGACGACCGGGCGCATGCCCTCGACCGCCGCGCCGATGCCGAGGCCGATGAACGCGGTCTCCGAGATCGGCGTGTCCAGCACCCGGTCCCGGCCGAACTTCTCCAGCAGCCCCGTGGTCGAGCCGAAGATGCCGCCGTAGTTCCCGATGTCCTCGCCCAGTACCACGACGCCGGCGTCGCGCTCCATCTCCTGCGCGATCCCCTCGGCCATGGCACGGGCGGTCGTCAGCTTGCGCCCGGACTGCCCGGCCGGGGCACCTTCCGCTGCGGTGGTGGTTTCGGTGGCGCTCATTGATTCTGCCTCCTTCACGCGAAGACGTAGTCAAGCGCCGTCTCCGGCGCGGGAACCGGGCTGGACTTCGCGAACGCGATCGCCTTCTCGACCCTGACCGATGCCTCGTCCTTGATGGCCCGGGCCGCGTCCGCGTCCAGGATGCCGGCCTGCGTCAGCCGCTGCTCGTAGGCCGGGATCGGGTCCTGGCCGGGAACGTCGGCCAGCTCGGGCCGGTAGGCCTGGGGGTCACCCTCGAAGTGGCCCCACAGCCGCAGCGTGTGGATCTCGAGCAGCGTCGGCCCCTCCCCGGCGCGGGCCCGGGCGACCGCGTCGCCGGCCGTCGTGTAGATGGCTTCCACGTCGTTGTCGTCGATCCGCTGGCCCGGTATGCCGTACGCGGCGGCCCGGTCGGCGTTGGAGGGGATGCAGGTGGAGGCGTCGCGCGGCACCGAGATCGCCCAGTCGTTGTCCTCGACCACGAACACCACCGGCAGCTTCCACAGGGCGGCCAGGTTGAGCGACTCGTGGAACGCGCCCTGGTTCGCGGCCCCCTCACCGGTGAACGCGACCGCCACCCGGTTGTCCTCGCCGCGCGAGAACGCGAACGCCTGCCCGAGCGCGGGCGGCAGCCCCTCGGCGATGATGCCCGAGCAGGAGAAGTGGACGTCCGGGTCGAACAGGTGCATGTGCCCGCCCCGGCCTCGCCCGAGCCCGCCCTCGCGCCCGAAGATCTCGGCAGCCATCTTGTCCAGATCCACACCGTGCGCGATGGCCACGTGATGCGGCCGGTGGGTCGCGGTGACCGCGTCGGCGGCGCGCAGGTGCGCGCACACGCCAGCGGCTACCGGTTCCTGCCCGGCCGACAGGTGCATCTCGCCGGGCACCAGCCCGGCGCCGATGTCGAACGCGGGTTTCTTGTCCGCGTGGTACTCGCGGAGAATCGCCTCCTCGAAGGTGCGGCTGAGAACCATCACCCGGTACAGGTCAAGACGGGTCTTGTCGTCCACTGTGCCTCCTCGCTCCGTCCAGTCAGATGCCATGAGTCCATGCGGTAACGCTCCGCCAGCAGCCGCCGCTGCCAGCGCCTCTCGGCGGCGCTGGGTGCCCGCCGCCGCGGTGGGCCATACCTCCGCGCCGCCTCCGCCAGCACGGCGCCGCGCGCCGCGGCCACGCCGAGGTCACACCCCAGATCACGCAGCGAGGCCACCGGGCTGCGCCGGGAATCGGCCGGATGATGCTCGGCCGGCGCCGGCGTGAGGAAGGCGCCGACCCGGGCGGCCGGCGTGGTCACCAGCAGCGTGGCGTGCGCCAGCGACCCGACCCTGGTGAGCTGGCTGGCCAGGCCGGACACCTTGGCAGGCCCGACGAACACCCCGCGTTCACCGGCGCTCGGCGCCAGGCCCAGCCCGGCGATGACCGCGGCGACCAGCGCGGCCACCTCCGCGGCAAGCCCGGGCGCGCGGCCGGGCACGGCCATGCTGACGTTGAGGTTGCCCAGGTCCTGATAGACGGTGCCGCCGCCGCTGGCGCGGCGCAGCACCGGCACGCCGCTGGCCGTGCACGCGGCCAGGTTCACCTCACGCGCGGGCCGCTGGGCGCGCCCGATCACCACGCAGGATGCGTTCTGCCATATCCGGAGGACGGGCGCGCGGGGCCCGGCGCGGGCCAGCGCCTCTTCCAGCGCGAGGTTCGCGGCCTGGTCGCCGGCCGCGCCGTCGCGAACGAGCAGATCCATCCCCAGACCCGGCCGGCGGCGGCTCCGGGCCGTCCCGGCCTGCCGGGCGTTTGCACCTCCGCTGATACCTTCCCGCCATTGGATCGCCGCGAAACTGTTACCCATGGCGGGAAACGGGGCCATGGTTGCTGTCGGGCCCGCTGGGTGATAGCGATCGACGGACACCGGCGTCGGCGCCGAGGAGGAACTGGTGAGCGAGAACGAAGCGACGGGGGACCCCGATCTCGGGGCGGTGGTGGCCACGATGCCGTTCGCGGCGTCGCTGGGCGTGGTGCTGGACGCGGCCGGGGCGGACGAGGTCCGGGGCCGGCTTGCATGGGCGCCGGAACGCTGCACGACCGCCGGGACGATGCACGGCGGCGCCCTGATGGGGCTGGCCGACACCCTCGGCGGGCTGTGCGCGTACCTCAACTTGCCTGCCGGGGCGGGAACGGCCACCATCAGTTCGTCGACAGTGTTCACCCGTGCGCTGCGCGACGGTGAGGTCCGGGCCGTCACCCGGCCGCTCCACGTGGGCCGAACCGTGATCACGGTGCAGACCGACCTCTCCGACGGGGCCGGGCGGCGGGTGGCGCAGGTGACGCAGGTGCAGGCGGTTCTGGGGGGCGACGGTGGACGCTAGGCACGCGGTCCTGTTCGAGCCGGTGGCCATCGGCCCCAAGACGCTGCCGAACCGCTTCTATCAGGTGCCGCACGCGAGCGGGTTCGGGTCGGTCAGGCCGAGGACGCAGGCCGCGTTCCGCGCCATCAAGGCCGAAGGCGGCTGGGGCGGGGTCTGCGTGGAGTACGGCCCGATAGCGGCCGACACCGACGACACCCCGGCGATCGCCGCGGATATCTGGGACGAGGCCGACGCCCGGGCGCTGGGGCTGACCGCCGAGGCGATCCACGCGCACGGCGCGCTGGCCGGCATGGAGCTGTACCACGGCGGCGCGTCCGCCCCCAACGGGGCCTCGCGGTTCGTGCGTATGGCGCCAAGCCAGATCGTTTCGGAACGTCAGTGGGGCGGGCTGGCCAAGGAGATGACCGCCGATGACATCGCGCGCCTGCAGCGGGAGTGGGTGCGGGCCGCTCGGCAGGCGGCCGATGCCGGTTTCGACATCGTGTACGTCTACGGGGCGCACGGCTACCTGATGACCCAGTTCCTGTCGACGGTGATGAACCTGCGGACCGACGGCTACGGCGGGAGCCTGGCGAACCGGGGCCGGTTCTGGCTGGAGACCCTGGAGGCGGTCCGGGCGGAGATCGGCGGCCAGTGCGCGGTCGCGACCCGGATCGCGCTGCACGGCGACTCCGGCGTGCCCGGCGCCGAGACCCTGCCCGGCATCGAGGCCGACGACATGCTGGCCCTGGTCGGCATGGCCGACGACCTGGTCGACCTGTGGGACGTGACGGTGGGCAGCTGGCCGGAGGACTCCGGGACCTCCCGCTACTACCCGGAGGGGCACGAGCGCCGGTGGGCACGCCGGATTCGCGAGGCGACGGCCAAGCCGGTCGTCGCGGTCGGCCGCTACACCAGCCCGGACCTGATGGCGCAGGTGATCGCCTCCGGCGAGGCTGACGTGATCGGCAGCGCCCGGCAGGCGATCGCCGACCCGTTCCTGCCTAGCAAGATCGCGGAGGGACGGCTGGACGAGATCCGCGAGTGCACCGGGTCCAACCTCTGCATCCTCCGCGAGGAGACGTTCAACCAGATCGGCTGCGTGCAGAACGCGACGGCCGGGGAGGAGTACCGCCGCGGCTGGCACCCCGAGAAGTTCACCCCCGCGGCGGGCGCCGACCGGCCGGTCCTCGTCGTCGGCGCCGGGCCGGCCGGGATGGAATGCGCGGTCGTGCTGGCCAAACGGGGGTTCGGCGCGATCCACCTGGCCGAGGCCGAGGCCGAGATCGGCGGCCGGCTGCGCTGGACCCGGCGGCTGCCGACCCTGGGGGACTGGGGGCGGATCACCGACTGGCGCGCGGTCCAGCTGGCCAAGCTGCCCGGGGTCGAGGTCGTCACCGGGCGCCGGCTGCGCGCGGCAGACGTGCTGGAGTACGGGGCCGAGCTGGTCGTGATCGCTACCGGGTCGTCCTGGCGGGGGGATGGGGTGCAGCCCGGCTACCCCGGGCCGATGCCGGGCGCCGACCCGTCGCTGCCGCACGTGCTCACGCCGGAGCAGGTGGCCGCGGGCAAGCGGCCGCCCGGCCCGCGGGTGGTGGTCTACGACGCCGACGGCTATTACGTCGCGCCGGGCGTCGCCGAGCTGCTGGCCGCCGACGGGTACGAGGTGACGGTCGTCACCACCTTC
>DAITAE010000016.1:15528-19029 GCA_036824445.1 Streptosporangiaceae bacterium
CGCGGTGTACCGGATCGGCGACGCGGTCGCGCCCCGGCTGCTGTCGGAGGCGGTCTTCGACGGGCACCGGCTCGCCCGCGAGATCGACTCGCCCGACCCGGCGACGCCGCTGCCCTACCGGCGGGAGCGCACCGACCTGGGTTAGCCCCTGGGGTTAGCCCCTGGGTTGGCCGCGGCCGGTCAGTCCCAGGGCTGCTCGAGGTGCGCGGTGTCGTTGAAACCGCGCACGAACCACCGCGGCCCGGCTACCACCAGCCGTGAGATGGAGCCGTTGTCCGAGGTGACGAACGCGAACGGCCGGGACCCGCTGGCCAGCGCGAGCACCTGCCCGATCACGCCCCCATGGGTGAAGACCGCCACCCGCTGGCCGGTGTGGGCCGCGGCCACCCGCCCGATCGCGGCCCGTACCCGGTCCGCGAACTCGGCGGCGGGCTCGGCACCCGGGATGACGTCGAAGCTCTCCTGTGCCCACATCTGCATCGCGGTGGGGTGGTTCTCCGCCACCATCTTGCGGAACAGGCCGCCCTCCCAGTCACCCAGCCCGACCTCACGCAGCCCAGCTTCCACGGCGGGCACCAGGCCGAGCCGGCTGGCCAGCGGGGCCGCAGTCTCGGCCGTCCGGCGCAGGGTGGTGACGTAGATCGCGTCGATGCCGGCGGCAGCCAGCCGGGTGGCGACCCGCTGCGCCTGGTGGTGCCCTTCGGACGAGAGCGCCGGATCGGAGCGCCCGTCCACCAGCGGGAACGGGGCGTCCACGGAGGCGGGCTCCGATTCGCCATGCCGGATGAGGAGCAGTTCGGCCGCGTCCGGCGGCACCCGGAAGCGGTTCTGGCGGTAGCTGCGCGCGGCTTGCGGCAGATCTTCAGGCGCTGTCACGACCTGCGTAGCGTACCGGCAGCGCCGGCTGGCGTAGCGATGTGCCTCTGACGGGCACCGTGGCTGGCGCGGGCGCCGGTGATGGGTTCGGGCACACTGGGCGGATGGCACTTTCCACTGATCACCGCGCCGACGATGACCCGTCGGCCGGCCCGGCAGGGCTGGCCGGGCCGGCCGACGCCCGGGACCCGCGGGGGCTGCGCTCCGACGCGCCGCTGCTGGATGCCTGGCTGCGGTTCACCGCGCAGGCGCAGGCCGGCGAGCTGACCCCGATGAGCGTCCCCGGCCACAAGCAGCGCCACGACCTGACCGGGGCGGTGGTGGCGGGGGACGCGCCGCAGTACGGCGGGCTCGGCCCCATCAAGAACGTGGACGCGCTCATGGCCGAGGCGGAGGAGCGGGCGGCGCGGCTGTGGGGCGCGGACTGGTGCAGGTTCTCGGTGGCCGGGTCGACCCACGGCAACCAGGCGCTGGCGCTGGCGGTGGGCTCGCCCGGCCAGGAGGTGGTCGTCACCAGATGCCTGCACCGGTCGCTGCTGCTCGGGCTGGTCCTGGCCGGGCTGCGGCCCGTGTGGGTGCTGCCCGAGCGTGACGCGGCGAGCGGCCTTCCCGCCGCGGTCGCGGTAGACACCGTGCGGGCGGCACTCGCCAGCCATCCGCAGGCCTGCGCGGTGTTCCTCGGCGACCCCTCCTACGTCGGCACCACCGGGGATCTCGCGGGGCACGCGGAGGCCGCGCACGAGGCGGGTGTCCCACTCGTCGTGGACGCCGCCTGGGCGGCGCACCTGGGCTTCCACCCCGATCTGCCGCCGCACGCGATCGCGGCGGGGGCGGACGCGATGGTGACCAGCGCGCACAAGGCCCTGCCCGCCTACACACAGGGCGCGCTGGTGCTGGCGCGGACCGGGCTGCTGGATCCGGCCCGGCTGGACCGCGCGTTCGACGCGACCCACACCACCAGCCCGGCCGGCGCGATCGTCGCGAGCATCGACGCGGCGCGCGCGCTGCTGGCCCGCGATGGGACCGCGCTGTGCGCGCGCCTGCTGGACCTGGTCGCCACCGCCCGGCGGCGCCTGGCAGAGGTTCCCGGGCTCGGCCTGCTGGAGGGGCCGGGCGTCGAGCCGACCAAGCTGGTCGTGCTGCTGGCCGGTACCGGCGTCCATGGCCATGCCGTCGAGAACGACCTCATCGCCGCCGGCATGCCGGTCGAGATGGCCGACCGGGACACGATCGTGCCGATCATCACCCTCGCCGACGACGAGGCGACGGTCGCCCGGTTCACCGCCACCCTCGTGGCCGCGATCGAGCGCCATCGCGGGGCGGCCCGCCGGCCGGTCCCCTCGCCCGCCTGGACGGTCACGCCCCAGGTTGCGCTCCCGCCACGCGAAGCGTTTTTCGCGCGCAACGAAACGGTCGTGGCTGATGCCGCTGTCGGAAGGATCAGCGCCGAATTGGTGGCGCCCTACCCGCCCGGCGTGCCGGTGCTCGCGCCGGGCGAGATCATCACGGCCGAGGCGCTGGCGGCGCTGCGCGCCGCGCACGCGGAGGGCGGCCGGATCGCGTACGCCGCCGACCCGGGCCTGGACACGCTCCAGGTCATCGCCGCCGCGCGGTGACCCCTAGCTCGTGATCATGACCTTGGTGTGGCCGGCTGTGCACCGAAGTCATGATCACAACGCTGAACCACCGCCCCCGGAGATCCCCAAAACGTGATCATGGGATCGCTACTGCAAGAACGATAGTGATCCCATGATCACAAACGGTGCCCGGCATGTCACACGGGCTTCTAGCCGGGATTGCGCCGAAATGGGGTAGTTTCCGCTCCGGGACTAGCGCTCAATCCGCTCGGCTTCGGCGGCGAGGCGGCCCGCCTCGGCGGCGAGCCGCTCCGCGCGGGCCGGGCGGCCGTGACTGCCCGCCTCGGCGAGGTTGATCCGCACCAGCGCCGCTGCCGCGCGGGAACCGGCCGCCGCGAGCAGCGCGGCCGCGATCGCGTCGCCGCGCACGTTGGGGTTGCCTTCGGCCGCAACCGCGAGCGCGAGGGCAGCCACCTGAGTGCCGATCTCGGCCACCTGCATCGGGACGGTGCATGCCTGTGAAAGGGCGTCGGCAAGCCCGTCCCGGGCCCGCATAGCGGCCAGCACCGCGCGGTAGGCCTCGGCGTCGGCCTGGGCGAGCGGAGCGGCCCGGTCGCGCAGCAGCCGGGCCTGCTCCGCCAGGCGCTCCGCCGCCGCCAGGTGACGGCCCGACAGGCCCGCCGTCATCGCGCACAGGCCGGCGGCCAGGGTGACGGCGAGCGCCGCGACGGCGCCGCCACCCGGGTCGGGCGTGGTGGCCGAGAGCGCGTCCAGGAATCGCCCGACCGGCATCTCCAGGTACGCCGGGGGCGGCGCGGATACCTCCGCCCCGCCCGGCTGGCTTGGTCCCGGCTGGGCTCGCCCCGGCTGGACTGGTTCCGGCTGGGCTGGTTCCGGCTGGGCTGATCCCGGCTGGCCTGGCCCGCCCGGCGGGCCGTTCACGCGCCCGTCCCGGGGCAGGGGGTTTCCTTGAGCACGGCCGGGATCATGCGCCCAGGTGCGGCGCGGGGTACAGGATCGTCTTCGGCTCGGTGAACGCCTCCATGGC
>DAITAE010000389.1:0-4894 GCA_036824445.1 Streptosporangiaceae bacterium
GGGCGCCGCGCGCAGGACGGTATTGGGGTTGTTGACCATTTGCTGGGTGATGCCAGTGAGCCCGGCGCCGCTGGTCCGGAACTGGGTGGCTGTGGCCAGGTCCTGCTCGGGGAAGTCGATCGTCTGGGCTGGGTGGCCGAGCGTGAAGGGCTTGATGCTGACGTTCGGGATGGCGGGGGCGCCGTTCGAGGTATGGGCGGTGCCCTGGAGCAAGATCGTGGTGCCGTGCGGGATGGAAGCCAGGCGCGCCACGGTGCGGGGCTCCTGAGGATCGCTGGTCTTCGGGACCGTGACCCACAAGCCGGGCTCGAAGTGCTGGTTTGTGTTCGTGTTTGCGTCGGAGATCTGCTGCAGGTAGTTCAGGCCGGCCAGGCTGATGTTGGGCTGCAGCAGGCCACGGTTGGGTATTTGTTTCAGGGCCGGACCGAAGTCGAGCTGCTCACTGGTCACGTTGAGCTCCAGGAAGCGGTCCTGCCCGGTCGGCTGGAGCGGGTGGGGCCGCCAGATGACGTTGAAACCCTGGCCGCTCCAGTTCCCGGCGAGCCCGGCCAGCGGGCCCAGCGGATCCGCTACCGCGGCGAACGCAGCTGGTTCCCCGGTTGCGGTCGGCGCCACCGGTTCTTCGATTGGCGGCAGCGGCCCGAAAACAAAATCTGCGGCCGATTCCATGATTCCCCCTTGACCGAACTGGAACCTAAAACAGCGACCGTGCGCGTCAATAGCCAAGAACTTCGGCGCGCCAACTCATCAGCTTAGGGTCGTCCAGGCTCATCGCGCAGCGGTGTGCACGCAAACCCCGCCGACAGCGCGCCTGATGTCAATTTGGCCCGACCCGCATGCCGGCGGGTGGCTGACCGGCCATGGGGCGGCCTGGTGGAGCTGGACGAGATCGCCGGCTATCACCTGGAAGAGGCCTACGCGCTACCGGGCTGAGCTTGGCCTGGTTGACGAGGCTGCCCAGCGGCTGGCCGCCGAGGCCGCCGACCACTTTCAGGAGGCTGGCCGGCGGGCGATGGACCGCGGCGACACCGGGTTTGTCCGGCAGGGGGTAGAGCTAAGCCCACTGCAGATGTGGGTGCTGCCCGATGGCTTGCCAGCGTGCCGCGGGCCGACAATTGCCTGCATGGGATCCTTTGACGACGTGCCGCCCCCCGGGTCTGCGCCTCCGCGAGTCCGAGCCGGCCGGGCCAGTGCTGTACCCGTCCGCCGGCGCCGCCGGACCGCACTGGTTCGTCTGCCGGTGGTGGACGCGGCCGGGAGGGACTTCGTCCCGGCCTGTGGGCTGAGTGCGGTGCCATCCTGGCCGGCACACAGTGACCCCGAGAGCGGCGGCCAGCAGGCGACGGCAAAAGGGGGCATGGTCATGACTGAGGGCGCAACCCAGACGGCGGCAGGTTCTGGTGCCGCGATCGCGGTCGTGCGGGCACCTGCGGAACTGGATCTGGCCACCGCCGACGGCCTGGCCGCGCGGGGCTGCGCCATCGCCGGCCATGCCGGGCTGCTGCTCCTCGATCTGACCAGCCTGTCCTTCTGCGACGCTCGCGGGCTCAGCGCCTTCGTCCGGATCGCCAACCAGGCCGACCGGGCCGGATGCCGCCTGGCGCTCATCGCGCCACAGCCGCCGGTGGCAAAAGTGCTGCGCATCTGCCGGCTAGACCAACGGCTACCAGTGTTCGCCACCACAGGCCACGCCTTGGCGGACCTAACGGCCGTGCCAGCACCGGCGTGACGCCGGTGATCGCATCGCCACGCCCGCAGACCTGCGCGACCGCGGGCCCATCAGCGACGCCGCCTTCCAGCGGGACAACGAGAAGACCCTCAGGAAAGCAACCCGACCGGCCCGCAAGGCCAGACCGCAACCTCACCAGCGGCGAGGGCGAGATGGCCCGCCACGCCGCCCTCCGTTGTCTGGTGAGCCCACCTCGCCGGGCCACCGTTTCTGCCGGCGTGTGGGCATGCGCTGGTTGGCGCAGCATCTTGATTGTCTGTAGCCGCCTCATCCTCGTCTCCCGCACCGACCGGGGTGAGAGATCACCGCTGGCGGCGGCCCACTCTTGCCGCTGACGCGGGCTGCGCCCGTGAACGGCCTGCTGATCGGCAGCGGGATATTCATGCGGCCTTGGTGGGGTCGAATCTGGCAACCCGCCTTTCCGCATGAGCCACATACGGGAAACGCCTGACCACCAGTTCGTCGATTCCTCTGGCACCTCGGGAAGCGCTCGTCTCGCGGGCCGCGTCCGGGGCACGGACGTAGAGCCCGGTGAGCCGCCGGGCCGCGCGGGCGATGTGGTCGGGTGCCGGCCCCTTCGGGGTGTGATTCCGTTCTTCGCGGTGCACGGCCACGCTGACCAGGCCGATAGCTCCGGCGAGGACGCCGGTGATGAAGATGGCGGAGATAGTGATTGTTACCGATAGCGCGGTCATGTTGTGTCCTATTTGCCATGGCTGGCCGCCGTGGCGCCAGCCGGGGGTTTGGCCTCTGAGAAAAGAGCTTGCCCAGCCGCGAACCGCCTGTCAGTCATCTAGCTGACGCCGCCGTTGTCGGCTTGCCGACACCAATCTCCAGCGACCGCCGGGACAAATACCACGACCACCCGGTAACGGACCTGGGACCGTATCTGCGAGGGCATCGAGATGCTCGGCTAGCTGACCGAGTGTCACCGGCAGCGCCGCTGCTAGTGCTGAAACCGTCCGGAGCATCGCGGCTGACCGGGCGCTCGCCAACTCCGGGCGGCTGATCAATGGACTTCCGGCGGCCATGTGCGCTAGTTCTCGGGCGTCCGGAGTGTCGCAGACGATCGGCTGTCGTTGGCGCCTGACCCGGTGTTCCAGCACGACACGCTCAGCCAAGACCCCTTGGAATCGATCATCCAATTTAGAGGCCAGAAACGGTCATTCTGCGCGCTTGGCCAAGGCGAATCCGCCATCAACCGCGAGGCACCTAATCGACCTGGCGTCACGCTGCGGAGGGGATCACATCGCGCACCGTGACTGGCGCTGGCCTGCACCTGACGCGCACGTGCTCCGCGCCGTGTGGTAGCCGGCGAGCGACCAGTCAGGCCAGTACCCACAGCTCGGTGAATGGCGGGGTGATGTGCCAGATCGTCTCCAGGCCCGCCGGCAGGGAAGCCAGGTCGCCGGGCTTGAGCCTGAGCGCAGGGCCGTCGGCGATCTCGATGGTCACCTCGCCCTCCAGCACGTGGATCGTCTCGCGCTGGGACGGCGTCCACGGGCTTGGGCCCTCGACCGTGGTGAACCGGGTCAGGCCAGCCCACACCCCGTCGGCGTGGACAAGCTCGTGCATCTCGCTGCCGGGAACCTCCGGATCAGGCTCCCACTCCTCGGTCCTCACGGTCGAGCAGAACACACCAGGATGCGGCTCCATCACTACCCTCCTGCCTGCCAGTGCCGGGCGGGTTCGATTATCGCGCCGAGGCCCTTCGGCCGACCCGCGGCCACACCACGCCGAAGGACAGCGGCCCGGTACCCGACCGGACCGAATCAGCCAGATCGGCGCACCCCAGACCGGAGAACGGATCACGCCCAGCGACTGGCGTCCGTCCGCGGCCGGTGCGCAAGTATCCGTCTTGGTTTCAGCCGATATGGGCGCTGAGGCCGACGTGGCCGTGGGATGACATCATGCCTGTTCAGGTGGTCTTCGCCAGGTCGGGTCATAGAGCCCGGCGGCCGGCAGTGCCTGGTGCTGTGAGGGCGTCTCATACTGATGATGTTGCACGGTCCCGGCGGCCGTTCCGCCGGGCATTGCATGGCCGCGGCCTCACCAGCCGGCCTGGGTTAGGGAGGTGCCGAGGTGGCACATCAGGCGCGGCGCGAGGGGGAAGCCCTCGCTGGCGGCGGCGCTGGCGGCCCGCTCACCGGGCGGGTAGCGGTCTTGACGGGGGCAGCGGGTGGCCTCGGCAGCACAACCGTGCAGGCGCTGCGCCGCGCCGGCGCCACGGTTGTGCCGGTGGACGTGCACGGCGATGACTGCCTGATCGCCGACGTGTCGACGGCCGAGGGCAACCGGGCGATGGTCGAGGCGGCGCTGGAGCGGCACGGCCGGCTCGACATTCTGGTCTTGAACGCGGGCGCGCAGGCGATGAACCCGATCGCCACCTACTCCGAGGCCGACTGGGACCGGCTGATGAACGTTATGGTCAAGGGCCCGTTCCTGGCGATGAAGTTCGCCTGGCCGCACCTGACCCGCCAGCCGGGCGGCCGGATCATCGTGACCGCATCCACGGTCAGCCTGCAGGGCGCGCCGTACAAGGCGGCCTACGTCGCGGCCAAGCATGCCGTGCTAGGCCTGGTGAAGGTGGCCGCCCTCGAAGGCGCCGCAGCAGGCCTGACCGCCAATGCCGTGGCCCCCGGATGGATGCACACGCCGCTCGCCGGCAACCAGATCCCCGACCACATGCGCCTGCGCGGGATGAGCCGGGACGAAGTCATCGCCACCATGCTGGCCGAACAGCCCGCGAAGCGGTTCGTCGACACCGCCGAGGTCGCCGCACTCATCACGTTCCTGGCCGGCGACGGCGGATCCGCGATCAACGGCGCCTGCATCCCCGTAGACACCGGCACACTCGCCAGCTGACCAGCGCCCGGCCGGTCTGCCGGTTCATCCCCGCTGACGGCAAAGCTGGGCACAGTCCTCCTCGGCAAGGTCCGGCGCCCGGTCAGCGCACGGTCGGTCTGCACAGGTCACATTAGGCGATCGGCGCTAAAGGTGAACCAGACGCGCATCCCCGCCGATCTGGCGCCAGCTTCGGCGGTCGACATTGCTGTCCATGCCACGCCGATCGGGTCAATCTGGCGCTGGCCGAGCTGGCCCGGACCTGTTAGCTAGCGGGCCTGCCGCGGCCGCACAAACGACCCAGCATCTTCCCGACGTTCT
>DAITAE010000870.1:0-1533 GCA_036824445.1 Streptosporangiaceae bacterium
GGCGATGCCGCCGTGACGCCCGAGCACCTGCTCTACGGCGTGCTGCGGGATCTCGATGACCCGTACGGTGCCCAGCTTGGCTGGCGAGGACGCAAGCATCTCGCCCAGCTCGGTTGGACTATCGGCACCGTCAATCCCGCGGCTGCGCTGCTGCAAGCGCATGGCATCGATCCGGTCAGGCTTCGTGCCGAACTTAACGATGCGCCCTGATCTCGGCGTTACGACACCGGCCAAGAATCCGCCAGATAGATCTGGATATCCACGGTTCGGCTGTCCGGATCTACTTGCCGAGTTGCACGTCAGCGCGCTCGACGTCCGCCGCTTTGAACTGAACCAGACAGTGAGCGTGGTTTAGGCCTTCGCGTGGGGCAGCCGCCTGGCGATCATGCGTGTGTGAAGACAACAGAATCGAAGGCGGCTGCTGCCGCCAGGATAGGCGCCGGCCTGGGCCGGCGGAAACGTGCAGAGCTGCTGGAACTGCTGCGGCCGTGTTTCGCCCGGGTGGAGCCGTGGCTGCAGGCGGGTAAGTACGCCGCCGCGCTGATGAGCGACCTGCCCAGGCGTAACGGCTGGACGCTGGCCGAGCGGGCCGGAGACCGTACGCCGGACCGGATGCAGCGGCTCCTCAGCCGGGCGGTCTGGGATGCCGCCGCGGTGATAAGAGCGGTGCGCCGGTTCGCCGTCGCCGGGCTGGACCAGGCCGCCCGCGACGGCGGCTGCCGCGGCCTGATGGTCGGCGCGATCGACGAGACCAGCCAGGTCAAGCAGGGCGAGCGCACGGCCGGCGTGAAGCGCCACTATCTGGGCTGCGCCGGGAAGGTGGCCAACGGGATCACCACGGTGCACCTGGCGTATGCGCGCGAGGGGATCGGGCACGCGCTGATCGCCGCGCGGCAGTGGATCCCGCGCGAGCATCTCGAGGACCCCGCGACGCGGCGGGTCATGCGGCTGCCGCCGGGCCTGGCCTTCCGGACCAAGGGGCAGCTGGCCATCGACCTGCTCACCGAAGTGCTCGCCGACGGCATCGGCCTGGACTTCGCCTGCGGGGACGAGGTCTACGGCAGCTGCACCCAGCTGCGGGAGTACCTGGAAGCCTGCGGCCTGGCTTACGTGCTGCGGGTCCCGTCGAACTTCTGCCTCACCATGGCCCGCGGCGTCAGGCTCACCTGCAAGCAGGCCGCCGCCACGCTGGCGGGCGCCGGGCGTGGCTGGGAGATCCGCCCGGCCGGGACCGGCGCCAAGGGCCAGCGCTGGTACGCCTGGGCCTGGCTGGGCACCGCCTCGCCGCGGCACTATCTGCTCATCCGCCGCCAGCTGACCACCGGCGACCTGGCCTTTCACTACTGCTTCATACCCGCCAGCCAGCCGGTGTCGCTGACCCGGCTGGTCCGTGCCGCCGGCTGCCGCTGGCCGGTTGAAGAAGATTTCCGATCCGGGAAGGGCTGCTTCGGGCTCGATGAGTCCCAGGTCCGGCTGTTCACCGCGATCGCCCGGCACACCGCGCTGGTCATGGCCGCCCTGGCCATCTGCGCC
>DAITAE010000390.1:0-4886 GCA_036824445.1 Streptosporangiaceae bacterium
CCAACTCGGGCACCTACCCGATCCAGTCGCAGCGGCTGTTCGACGCCATCCGGGGAAACGGCGGCACGGCCCGCCTGGTGGTACTCCCGCACGAGAGCCACGCCTACCTGGCCAGGGAATCAGTCCTGCACGTGCTCGCCGAGCAGTTCAGCTGGGTGGAACGCTGGCTCGGCGGCGCCACGGAGGGGCAGGCCGGCCGAGAGGCGCCGGTCAGCCTGTCCGGCCGCGGCTAGCCGTCGCCGCCATCAGTCTTGCCGAAGCGCAGGAATGCCGTGAGCGCCGCGATCACCACCGCGACCGCGGCACCGAGATAGAACGTGTCCAGCCCGCTGCCCTTGGACTCCACCGCCACATCCGTGAAGGTGACCGCGGCCACCAGGATGATCATCGAGATCACCCTGGCCTTGAGGTCGTTGAGATCATGCATCCTCAGCCAGCCCGGCAGCCGCTTGCCCGGGTCTGGGGCATCGATCCTGGTGATGAACAGCTCGTACAGGCCGAAGCCCGCGATCATGAGGGTCGCGCCCACCAGGAACAGATCGGTCAGGAGCAGGAGGAAGCCGAGGTTGTGGCTGGTCAGCTGCGGGCTGACCACTAGGCTCCGCACCGTCCTGACGAACACCTCGGTGCCATAGGCGAAGGAGGCCACCGCCGAGAGCAGCAGGACGATCACCGGGATGATGACCACCAGCCGGGACAGGCTCAGCGCCCGTTCGAAGCGGTCTGCCAGCTGTGACGTGCGGTTCCCGACCGGCGGCGCCTCAGCCGGGAGCGCCTCAGCCGGGGGCGCCTCAGCACGGGGCGCATCTGCCGGGTACGCCCCGTCCCGCTCACGCGGCCCATCAGCCATGCCTCATTGGACCCTTTCTCTCCCGTCAGGCACAAGGAGCGGGGGGTCAATGGCGTATGCCCCGGGCCTCTAGGCTGGGCGTCATGGAGGGCCGCCAGCCGAACCGGCTCGGGCAATCGCTGACACCGCGGCAGAAACGGGTCTTCGCCGTGGTGGGCGCCGCGCTGGTGCTGATCCTCGGCGGCGTCAGCGTGTGGGCCGCCACCGACCCCGGCAGCTACGGCCGTTCACAGCACGGCTGCGTCAATGTCGTGTTTCCCAGTTCGACCGGCGGTGGCACCCTGCATGGCTGCGGCGCCGCCGCGCAGGCCATGTGCCGCCGCGCCTTCGCCCACCACGACCGGATCGCCCTGCTCACCCGGCCCCAGTGCCGCCTGGCCGGCTACACCCCCCAGAGCAGCCAGACCCCGAGCTGACCCAGCTTTCACCCAGGGCATGTCAGACCAGAATTGCAGGCCGAAGCGGGCCCGCGCGCCCAGCCGGGAAGCGGGCCATCGCGAAGGCGGCCAACAGGCCGCCGAGCATCATGGCCCGCACCGGGGGGTTCCGGGGGGTCGTCCCCCCGGACAACGTCGCGGGCAAACGCGAAAGCGGCCCCCGTTAGGGGGGCCGCTGAGCAGCATGAGCCGCCTCGTGGAGGTGGCGGGAATCGAACCCGCGTCCTTCGGTACATCACCAGGGCTTCTCCGGGCGCAGCCTGCGTCGCTTTTCTCAGCCCCGGCGGTCCTGCAGGCTAGCCGCCGACGGGCTCAGTCGCTGTTAGATGTCCCGCTCATCCCCGCGACCGGGCTGAGCGGTAGATCCTCCTCACTGATGCCAGACACCGGGCCGGAGGAACTCCCGGGCTGACAACCTCTTAACTCGCGTCAGGCCGCGAGTGCGAGGCTAGTGCGCTTTGCATTGGCACTTATCAAGTTGCGGTCACAGGTTTTACGAGGTTATGTCCGCAGTCCTCGGCCCGCTTCCCCTGGATCAACCACCGAAGTCGAAGCCTGTCACCCCCTGTTGAGTTGTCAAGCAATCGCACCGGCGCACGGCCGCTACGCGGTCACCGCCGACGTTATCTCCTCAACGCCCGCCAGCCAACGGTGATTCCCCTGTCCTGGGGCTTCACGGCACCGCCCCGTCGCGGCACCAGCCGTCACGGGGCGGCGGCGAGGATCTGGCCCGCCAGCGGGGCCGCGGACGTGATGGGTGAGTGGCTCAGCTCGAGCACCGCGATGGCCACATCGCCGCGGTACCCCACGAACCAGCTGGCCCAGACCGGATTCTTGCCGGTGCGCACCGCCACGGTTCCCACCTGGCCGTGGACCGGCTGCCCGGCGAGGTTCGCGTCCCTGGCCGCGCCCTTGCTGACAGTTGCCCGCATGAGCGACCGCAGCGTGGCGAGGTTCGCCGTACTGAACGGTGGATCGCCCGCCTTCACGGTCTCGGCGCCGGCCGGCCCGGCGATCAGCGACGGAGCGTGCCTGGTGCCGCTGGCCACCTGCCCCGCGATCAGGGCCATGGTGAGCGGGCTCACCTGGACTCCGTCCTCACCGATCGTGCCGGCCGCGACCTCCGCGACGCCGCTGGGGGCCCGCATGAAGCCGGAGAAGCTCGGCAGCGGCAGCCGCCACGGCGCGCCGAGCCCGAAGCCGGACGCCGCGGCCATCAGGTCGCGGCCGTTCAGCCGCCAGGACAGCCCGCTGAACGCCGTCCCGCAGGCGTGCGCGAAATCCTCCTCGAAGGCCGGCTGCGATCCGAGCTCCGGCTCCGGCGGGACGTTCGTGAAGGTTCGCCCGCCGACGTCGTTCGCGCTGTGGCACGGGACCTGCGTGTTCACGCTCAGGCCGCTCGCGAGCAGCGCCGCGGTGGAGACGATCGTGAACGCGGGGCCCGGTCGGTAACGGCCGGCCAGCGCGTTGACCCGGGGCGTTCCCGGGACGGCGTGCTCGGCGACGGTGAGGATGCGCCCGGTCGATGCCTGGACGGCGACCGCCGCCGCCGACACGGGCAGCGGGCCCATGGCGCCATCGGCCGCGGTCTGGAGACGGGAGTCAATGGTGGTGCGCACCGCCCGCGAGTCCTGCCCCGGCCAGCTGGCGAGGACCGCCACCTGGTGGCCGCTCGCGGTCTCCGTCACCACCTTGATGGTGGGTGTCCCGGCCAGGTCGCGCTGGCGGGCCTGCTGCAGCCCGGACAGGCCCACGGTGGCGCCCGGGCGATAGGCGATGCCCTGATCACGAAGAACGCTGGAGGTCTCGGTGCCCACCGACCCGACCACGGCCGGGGCGATGCTGGTGAACAGCCGGAGCTGCTTCGGCTTGATGATCAGGCCCGGAACCCGGGCGAGCCGGGCGGCCAGCCGACCGTACTGGGCCGGGCGGAGCACCACCAGCTCCTGGAAAGAGTTTTTCGGCGCGGCCAGGATCCAGCCCAGCAGCTGAGTCGGATCAAGCTTGGTGATCCGGCCGAGCCTGGCCGCGGTGACCGCTGGGTGGCTGAGGCGGTCGGGCCACACGCCGGCCATATACGCAGTCGACGGCGACAGCAGCGGCGTGCCCTTGGCGTCCTCGATCAGCGCGCGGCGCGGGGTACCGGACACGACGGCCAGCCGCAGGCCGCGGCGCAGCCCGGGATTGATCACGCTGGGGGACCAGACGATCTTCCACCCCGACCCGGTCTGGCGCAGATCAAAGCCCCCGTTGTAGTTCCAGGGGGGACCATCCTGGCCGAGATCCACCGAGGCTCGGAATGCCGCGTGGGCAGTGTCCCCATGCTGGCTGATCGGGCCCATCGCGACAAAGAAAGCCGCCGCGTCGAGCTGGAGATAGGCGTCCTGCAGGGCGGCAGCCACCACGTCCGGCTTGCCGGTGGTCAGCTCGGCGGCCGCCTGGTACTGCTTCTGCTGCCATGCCAGCAAGAACGCCTGCACGGTGGGCTCGGCCGACGGCCTGGACCACAGCCCGCCGGCGAAGCCGGCCGCCCCGAACCCGATCACGAGCACGGCCGCGATCACCTTGGCCATCGATGGCCGAGTGCGCAGGCCGTTCATCCCGATCCCCCGTATGCCGTGTTTCAGCAGAGCACGCCCGCGGGCGGCAAGCACCGGCGCGCGCTTGACGGCGACGAACGGTGCAGCGGCGGGCCGGGCCGCGTGCGCGCCCCGCCTACGGTAGGAGGCCATGGCCTGCCCCTCCGCTACCTTCGCCGCCGGAAGGCACGTTCTACCTCCCTGGCGGCGTCCCTCCGTGCCAGGTCCTGGCGCTTGTCGTAGGTCCGCTTGCCGCGGGCCAGCGCCAGTTCGACCTTGACCTTGCCACCCGAGAAGTACAACGAGAGCGGGATGAGCGTGAGCCCGCGCTCGGCGGTCTTGCTCGCGAGTCTGTCGATCTCCTTCCTGTGCAGCAGCAGCTTACGGGGGCGCCTCGGCTCGTGGTTCGTCCACGTTCCGTGTGCGTACTCGGGGATGTGGACCCCGAGCAGCCAGACCTCCCCGTCGGTGATCTGGCCGTAACCGTCCGTCAGAGACGCACGGCCAGCGCGCAGTGACTTCACCTCGGTGCCGGTGAGGACGAGGCCGGCCTCCACGACATCCTCGATGTGATAATCGTGCCTCGCCCTGCGATTACGGGCAATCACCCGGCGTTCCTGCGTGGCGGCCACGGCCCTGGCGTTTGCTCGCGTCACGCCCGCAGATAGCGCCGCAGCGTGAAGAAGGAGGTGGCGCCGCACAGCACCACACCCATCACCATCGCGAGCAGGATGACCTCGATCAGATCCGTGGCGCCGAGCGTGACGTTGTAGGGGAAGTACTGCTGCAGCGTGTCCAGCCCCAGGGACTTCACGGCGATCAGCAGCATGGCCGCGACCAGCCACCCGAACAGGCCCGCGATCACTCCTTCGACGAGGAACGGCAGCTGGACGTAGAAGTTCGAGGCGCCCACCAGCCGCATGATGGACGTCTCCCGGCGGCGGTTGAATGCCGACAGCCGGATTGTGTTCGCCACCAGCAGGATCGCCGCGATGATCAGGACGATCGCGATGATCACCA
>DAITAE010000871.1:0-1530 GCA_036824445.1 Streptosporangiaceae bacterium
CCGGCACCGATGTCGCCAATATCGAGCCCGGCGACCTGGCCAGCCTGCCGGTGATGACCAAGACGGACATGATGGCCGCGATCGACGACGTCTTCACCGACCGGTGGCTCAGCCTCGCCACGATTGAGCAGGCGCTGGCCGTCACCGGCACCGAGCCTGTCCCGGTGCTCGACCGGTATATCGCTCTTGCGACAGGCGGGAGCACGGGCCAGCGCGGCGTGTTCGTCTTCGATCCGGCCGCGAAAGCCACGTTCGTACTCTCGATCATCCGGTCCCTGCTGGCCCGGCTTCACGCGGCCGGCGGGATCCCTCCGGGCGGGCTGCCCATGGCCATGGTCGGCGCCGGCTCGGCCGTCCACGCCACCGGCGCTGCCGCCGCCGAGACGGTCGGTACCGATGTGCCGGTCCGTATCACGTCGGTCCCCGTCACTTTGCCGTGGCCGCAGATAGTGGACCGCCTCAACGCCCTCCAGCCCCCCGCCCTGATCGGGTTTGCCTCGGCGCTGGCCCGCCTGGCGGCCGAGCAGAGCGCGGGTCGCCTGCACATCGCCCCAACGGTGATCATCTCAACCAGCGAGACCCTGCTGCCCGAGGCACGCGCGGAGATCACGGCGGCCTTTGGCACCCCGGTCATCGACAGCTTCGCCACCACCGAGGGGCTGATGGGCTCGAGCGCTCCCGGCGGCGACGTGCTGATGTTCAACAGCGACGTATGCATCATCGAGCTGGTCGACGCCCGCAACCGGCCGGTCGGGCCGGGGGTGGCGTCCGCGAAGGTGCTGGTCACGAACCTGTATAACCTCGCCCAGCCGCTCATCAGATACGAGCTCGCCGACTCGTTCGTGCGCGTGCCGAACGACTCCGGCCCCGGCCACCTGCTGGCCCGTGTGCAGGGCCGGGCGGACGAGGTGTTCCACTATCAGGCGGGCGATCTGCACCCGCATATCGTCAGGTCGGTCATGGTCCAGTCCCCTGAGGTCACGGACTACCAGGTCCGGCAGACCCGGACCGGGATCGAGGCCCAGATCGTCGCCGCCGGCAGCGCCGGCCCCGAAGACCTCCGCCAGCGGCTGGCGGAGGCGCTTGCCCGCGGCGGGCTCAGCCAGCCGGATGTGACGGTCCGCGTCGTCGGCGATCTGGCACGGAACGCCGACAGTGGCAAGCTCCGGCGCTTCATTCCGCTGGCCCAGACCGCCCGGATGTAGCCGGGACGCAGAAGGCCGAGTGCCTCCTGCGGGCGGCCGGAGCTGGCCGGACGGGCATTGGCGGCCGCGAGATGCGGCCTCGGCAGGGGTTCGGCCACGACGCCTCGTTAAGCAGAATGCGGGGGTTGCGGGCGGGCGGCGGCGCACGGGCGCGGCCGGGTAGTCGGTGGGGTTGTCTAACCTGGGGATGTGTCGCAGCGAGACGTCGGGCTGGAGCAGGCGTATGTGTCCATGCTCTACGGCCACCTCGATGGCCTGCGGGACCGGGCTCAGGGCCGGCTGGCGCAGACGCTGCGGCAGACCGGGGGGACCCCGCAGGCCCGGA
>DAITAE010000017.1:0-16370 GCA_036824445.1 Streptosporangiaceae bacterium
CGAGATCATGGAGGGCGCGGCGACGCCCGCCCAGATCGCCGGGTTCGGCGTGGCGCTGCGGATGAAGGGCGAGACGGCCGCCGAGCTGAGCGGGCTGGCGCAGACGATGCTGGACCGCGCGACCCCGATCAGCGTGCCGGGACCGCTGGTGGACCTGGTCGGCACCGGCGGGGACGGGGCGCGCACGGTGAACATCTCCACCATGGGAGCGATCGTCGCCGCCGCGGCCGGCGCCCGGGTGGCCAAGCACGGCAACCGCGCGGCCACCTCGGCCTGCGGGGCGGCGGACGTGCTGGAAGCCCTCGGGGTGGCGATCGGCCTGCCGCCGGAATCCAGCGCGCGGCTGGTGACGGAGGTCGGGATCGCGTTCCTGTTCGCGCCGCTGTATCACCCGGCCCTGCGGCACACGGCCGCGCCCCGGCGCGAACTCGGGGTGCCGACGGTCTTCAACTTCCTCGGCCCGGTGGCCAACCCGGCCCGCCCCCGGGCGCTGGCGGTCGGGGTTTCCGATCCGCGCATGGGCCCGGTCATCGCCGGGGTGCTGGCGGGGCGCGGCTGCTCGGCCATGGTGTTTCACGGCGATGACGGGCTGGACGAGCTGACGACGGCGGACGCGTCCGCTGTCTGGGTGGTCCACGCCGGCGAGGTCAGCCAGACCGTGCTCGACCCCGCCGTGCTGGGAATCCCGCTATCGAAGCCCGGCGCGCTGCGCGGCGGGGACGCGGCGCACAATGCGGCCGTGGTCCACTCGGTGCTGGCCGGTGAGGCCGGCGCCATCCGCGACGCCGTGGTGCTCAACGCCGCCGCCGCGCTCGCCGCGGCGGCGGGCGTGCCCGGGGCCACGGGCCTCCAGCAGGCGCTCGCCGACGGCTGCGCCACAGCGGCGGCCGCGCTCGACTCGGGCGCCGCCCGGGCGCTGCTGGACCGCTGGGTGGAAACGAGCCAGCGCCTGGCGGGTCAGGCGGTTTCGGGGTAGCCGAGCGCGAACGCGGCTTCGAGGTCGTGACGTGAATAGGTGCGGAAGGCGATGTGCGTCTCGGTGTGATTCACACCCGGCACCCGGTTGAGCGCGCCGGGGATGACGTCGGCCAGTTCCTCGTGCGCACGTACCCGGACCAGCGCCACCAGGTCGAACTCGCCTGTGACGGAGTAGACCTCACTGACCTGCGGGATCTGGGCTATCGCTTCCGCCGTTTCCGGTATGCGCGCCACGTCGGCTCTCACCAGGACGATCGCGGTGACCACGTCTGCCTCCTCGGGCGTCGATGCCCAGCCATCGCCGGTAGCGTACCGCCCAGCGGGCCGGCCGCAGATCATGAGCCCGCCGCCGGAGCCAGCGCACCCAGGCCGGCCCGGACCGGGATCGCCGCCTGGCGAGGTCCAGCACTGCGCTCAGCTCGGCAAGCGTGCCGATACCGGCCGCTGAGACCCTGGGCAGCAGGCCGAGCAGCACGTCGGCCGTGGCCAGCGCGTCCGCGAGGGCGCGATGCTGGGGCGTGGTGCGGGCCCCGAAGAACGCCGCGAGGGTGGACAGCTTGCAGTTGGGCACCTCGTCCTCGCGGAGCGCCCAGTGGGCGAGTTCGACCGTGTCCAGCACCGGGAAGTCCGGCCAGGGCAGGCCACAGGCCTGGCACGCGGCCGTCAGGAAGCCGACGTCGAACGGCGCGTTGTGAGCGATGAGCACACCGCCGCGCGCGAACGCCAGGAACGCGGGCATCACCTGGTCCAGCGGGGGCGCGGCCGCGACCAGCGCGTCGCTGATGCCGGTGAGCGCCGCGACCCGCTCGGGAATCGCGTTGCGGGGGTTGACCAGCGATGAGAACTGGCCCAGCAGGTGACCGCCGCGGACCCTGACCGCGGCTATCTCGGTGATCTGAGCCTTGTCCGGGGCCCAGCCGGTCGTCTCCACGTCGACGACGACGAAGTCGGTTTCGCCGAGCGGGCGGCGCGGATCCGGTGCCAGCGCCGTCTCCGCTGCCGTTTCCCAGGTGATCACGGGGTAACGGTAGGACGGGGTACCGACAGTCCCGCCCAGGCGCGCCGGCGCCCGCGCAGACCTGGACCGCCCGCGGTGGATTGTCAGTGGCACCTTTTAGCGTGTTTTCCGTCGCGGCCGTCCCGGGCCGTTCGGCGGAAGCCGTGCCTGATGGAGGGATCATGCTGATTGATTGCGAGCGGTGTGAGATGCGTGACATCGCCTGCGCCGAATGCGTGGTCACGGCGCTGCTCGGCCAGACGACCGAGATCGGGGAGGCGGAACGGCGGGCCCTGCGGGTCCTCGCGGACGCGAAGCTGGTGTCACCGCTTCGCATGCAATGGCCGGTGGCACGGGCATCGTGACTGGTGAGAAAGCATGTGCCCGGCGCCTGTGGATAACCGGAAGCCAGGAAGCGCCACGCCGGATTAGCCAAATGTGAGACGGGAGCGGGTGCGTTTTACTAATGTCGGCCCCGGTTGGATCACTCCGCAGTTGCCCATGATGGGCGACGGTGATCTGGCCACCGCCGAAGCCCCGGCCACACCCCGCGGCCGGGGAGCCGGAGACCACCGGAGGACCATCCTCGGTATCCCCGCCCGAGGAGCCCCACGGGTGAGTCGGCCTCGGCCTCCCCGGCCGGGGCCGTAGGGCGCTGGCTCAGCCGCCCGAACCCGGGTAGACGCACCGGTTCGGCGGGAGGGGAGAAGGAGCGAGTCGCTACGTGGGTACGCGTCCACTCATCCGGTCTCCCTTCATCCGCCGCAGCCTGTCCGCGGCTGCTGCGTTGTTCGCCGCCGCCGGGCTGATCATTACCGCCGGTGCCGCGGGCGCGTCGCCCCAGCCCACGATCAGTGAGGTCAAAGCCAAGATCAACAAGCTGACCGCGCAGGAGAACGTGCTCATCCAGCGCTACGACCAGGTGTCGCAGGACCTGTCCGGGGCCAGGCAGCGGCTGAAGATGGTCAACCAGGAGCTGGCCAAGGACCAGGCCGCGTTCCACGAGATGCAGGGCAGGATCGCGCAGGTCGCTTCCTTCGCATACCAGAACGGCACCTTGAACTCGTCGCTCGCCCCGCTGACCTCGAACGACCCGCAGGCCGTCCTGGCGCAGTCGGCGATCCTCATCCACCTGTCCACGAGCCGCCAGCAGCAGCTCGAGCAGTTCCTCGCGGCGGCCAACGCACTGGCGGGGGCCAAGCAGACCGTGCAGCGGACCGAGACGGCCGTGGCAAAACTCAAGAACCAGCTGGCGGGGCAGAAGGCCAACCTGAACAAGCTGATCCAAAAGCAGAAGGACATGCTCGCCACGCTCACCACACAGCAGCAGGGCGACCTGATCGGCGGGGGCGGCACGACCAGCGCCACCAACAACGTCCCCACCAACGGCGCGGCCGGGAAGGCGGTTGCGTTCGCCTACGCGCAGCTGGGCTGCCCGTACGTCTTCGGCGGCACCGGCCCGTGCGGGTCCGGGTTCGACTGCTCCGGGCTGACCATGAGCGCGTGGGCCGCGGCCGGGGTCGCCATCCCGCGTACCAGCGAGGGACAGGCCAGCCTGCCGTCGGTGCCGACGTCCGCGCTCCAGCCCGGCGACATCCTGGAGTTCGCCGGCGACAGCCACGTGGGCATCTATGTGGGCGGCGGGATGCTCATCGACGCTCCCCAGCCCGGGATGACCGTGGAGAAGGTCAGCCTGTCCAGTTCCTGGTACGCGGCGAACCTGGTCGGCGCCGTCCGGCCGTGACTTTGGGCCGCTGACCGAGGCCGTATCCCGCAAATCTCCAGCCTGCTGCGACGGCATGGAGTCACCAGACACGGCCTTGCCCGCCGGGCGGCGGCGGGAACACTAGAATCGCTCCCGCTACCGTCGCCGGGCAGCGCGTCAGCCGCGCCCCGAGCACCCGATGTGCCCGCGACGCGGGGAGCGCGATGCCGAGGGTCCTGATCGTGACCAACGACTTCCCGCCGCGAGCAGGCGGGATCCAGTCCTTCGTGCATGCACTCGCGGTCCGGCTGCCGGAGGGCAGCGTCACCGTCTACGCGCCCGCCTGGGAAGGGGTGGCGGCGTTCGATGCGGCCCAGCCGTTCCCGGTGGAGCGTCATCCCACATCCTTGATGCTGCCGGTGCCGTCGGTGGCGCGCCGGGCGGCGCGGCTGCTCGGCCGCGACGGCTGCGACACGGTGCTGTTCGGCGCTGCGGCGCCGCTGGGGCTGCTTGCGCCGTCGCTGCGCCGGGCCGGTGCGCGGCGGCTGGTCGCCATCACCCACGGACACGAGGCGGGCTGGGCGGCGCTGCCTGGCGCGCGCAGCCTGCTCCGCCGCATCGGCGATTCCGTGGATACGGTCACTTACCTCGGCGAATACACCCGGGCGCGGCTCGCGAGGGCGCTGTCGCCGGAGGCGGTGGCGCGGATGACCCGGCTCGCGCCCGGCGTCGACTCCGAGGCCTTCCGCCCCGGTGCCGGGGGTGCCGCCGTCCGGGACCGGCTAGGTCTCGCCAGCCGGCCGGTGGTGATCTGCGTGTCGCGGCTCGTGCCGCGCAAAGGACAGGACACGCTGATCCGGGCCTGGCCGGTGGTTCAGGCCGCCGTGCCGGACGCGGTACTGCTGCTGGTCGGCGGTGGACCGTACGCCGGCAGGCTGCGGCGGCTTGCCCACGGGCTTGGTGTGGCCGGCTCGGTCATCTTCACCGGGCCGGTACCCTGGCTCGAGCTGCCGGCCTACTACGACGCCGGGGACGTGTTCGCGATGCCCTGCCGCACCCGCAGGCACGGCCTGGACGTCGAGGGCCTCGGCATCGTCTACCTGGAGGCGTCCGCGACCGGCCTGCCCGTGATCGGCGGCGACTCCGGGAACGCGCCCGACGCCATCCGGGCCGGCGAGACCGGGTACGTCGTCTCGGGGCGCAGCCCGGCGGAAGTCGCAGGCCGGCTGGTGCACCTGCTCACCGATCCAGCAGGTGCCCGGGCCATGGGGGAGAAGGGCATGGCCTGGATCGACCAGGAATGGCGGTGGGACCTGGTCGCGCAGCGGCTGCAGCAGATCCTGGCCGGACGGTACACCTAGGCGGCGCTCCGTCGCCGGCGCCGCCTGGGTCAGTCAGGAGTAGAGCGCCTCGATCTCATCCGCGAAATCCTTCGTGACCACGCTGCGGCGGAGCTTGAGCGACGGCGTCAGGTATCCGGCCTCCTCGGTGAAGTCCGTGGCGAGCACGTGGAACCGCCTGATGGATTCGGCCCTGGATACGGCCTTGTTGGCGTCGTCGACCGCGGTCTGGAGCTCGGCGATCAGGTCCGGATCGTCGGCCAGGCTGGCGAGGCTGGTGTCCGCCGGGCGGTTGCGTCGGGCCAGCCACGTGCGGACCGCCTCCGGATCCAGGGTGATCAGGCAGGCCACATAGGGCCGGCCGTCCCCCACCACCAGGCACTGGCTGACCAGCGGGTGGGCGCGGATCCGGTCCTCGAGCACGGCGGGCGAGACGTTCTTGCCGCCCGCGGTCACGATCAGCTCCTTCTTCCGGCCGGTCACCCGCAGGTAGCCCTCGTCGTCGAGGTCACCGATGTCGCCCGTGCGCAGCCAGCCGTCGGGGGTCAGCGCCTCGGATGTCGCGCCGTCGTTGTGCCAGTAACCGACGAACCGGTTGTGCCCGGAGAGGAGGATCTCCCCGTCCTCGGCGATCCGCACGGACACGCCCGGCAGCGGCTGGCCGACGGTTCCGATCTTGTTGCGGCTGGGGCGGTTCACCGTGGAGGCGGCGGTGGTCTCGGTGAGGCCGTATCCCTCGACGATGGTGATCCCGGCGCCGCGGAAGAAATGGCTGAGCCGGTCTCCGAGCGCCGCACCGCCGGACACCGAGTGCCCCACCCGCCCGCCGACCGCGGCGCGGAGCTTGCGGTAGACGAGGCGGTCGAAGACGGTGTGCTGTAGCCGCAGCGCTGGGCCCGGCCCGTCCGCCGAGGCGGTGTCGTGAGTGCCGAACGCGCTGCTCCAGGCGATCGCCGTCCGCGCCGCCGCATGGAAGATCGCGCCTCTGATCCCGCTTTCCGACGCCTGCTGCTCCGCACCGTTGTAGACCTTCTCGAACACCCTGGGTACGGCGAGCAGGAACGTGGGCTGGAACGTGGCAAGCTCCGGCAGCAGGTGGGCCACGTCGGAGGTGTGGCCGAGCACGCCACCGGCCTCCACGACGGCGACCTCGATGAGGCGCGCGAACGAATGCGCGAGGGGAAGGAAGAGCAGGGTCGACGCGCCGGGCGTATCGAAGATCACCGACAGCGGCCCGCGGACCGCGTTGCGCGCGTTGGCGAGCAGGTTGCCGTGGGTGATCTCGCACCCCTTCGGCCGGCCGGTGGTACCCGAGGTGTAGATGATCGTGGCGAAGTCGCCCGCCCCGGCCGACGTCCGGCGCTGGGTGAGGTCGGCCTCGCCGACCCCGGCACCCTCGGCCACCAGCGCATCGAGCGACTGGGCGGCCACCGGGGAGGCGAGCCCGCCCGGCCCGCCGGCGGCCGTCGGCGGGCCGGCGTCGATCACCCACACCCGCCGCACGTCGGGCAGTCGGCGCAGTACCTCGGTGACCAGCTCCAGGTGCGCCCGGGTCTCGACCACGACGGCTCGCGCGCCCGAGTCGCTCAGGATCCATTCCACCTGCTCGGCGGAGGAGGTTTCGTACACCGGCACTGGGACCGCGCCTGCGGCCCACAGCGCGTAGTCGAGCACGGTCCACTCGTAGCGCGTGCGCGACACGATGCCGACCCGGTCGCCCTCGCCGATGCCGGCCGCTATGAACCCCTTGGCGAGCGCGGCGACCTCGTCGCGGAACTCGCGTGCCGTGACGTCCCGCCACGCCGTCTCCCGGTCCCCGTGCCTGGTCCGGGAGGACGCCGGGCTCCTCTTGCGCCGCAGGGTCACCATCCCTGGGTCGCGCTCGGCCCGCTCGAAGACGGTGTCGGTCAGGCGCGCGGAAGCCGGCACCTCAACCACGGCCGGGGTGCTGTACTCGCGCATCGGGCCTCCTTGCGCCGGCCCCGCGCCGACTGGCAGGACCATCCTGCGGTCGGGCCCGGAACCTGCCTCTTTAGCTTAGGGGCCCCGGCGACAGGACTGCCGGGCTGATCCAGCGCCCTATTGGCAGGGCCCCTTAAGGCGCGGCAGCAACGCGCCGGATGAAGAGCAAGACCATCCCGCCCGCCCCGCTGCCCCGTTCCCACCGCACGCCGGCCACAAGAACGCCGCAGGAGACCGGCGGGACACGCCCTAATGTGTCGGCATGCGGGTTCACGTGGTGAGTGACGTACACGGGGCGGCCGGCCCGCTGCGCCACGCGGCGGCGGGCGCGGACGCGCTGCTGTGCCTCGGGGATCTGCTGCTGTTCGTGGACTACGCCGATCACGGGCAGGGAATCTTCGCGGACCTGTTCGGCGCCGACGCGGCGCGGCAGTTCGTCGCGCTGCGGACGGCGAAAAGGTTCGACGAGGCGCGGGCCCTGTCCGCCGGGCTCTGGCGGCAGCTCGGCGGCGATCCCGCCCAGCACATCCGGGATGCCGCCTCCCGCCAGTACGCGGAGCTGTTCGCCGCGCTGCCCCAACCCGCCTACCTGACCTACGGCAACGTGGACATCCCCAAGCTGTGGGGCGAGCACCTGCGTCCCGGGCACCACGTACTCGACGGGGAGCGGATGGAGCTCGGGGGCTGGACATTCGGGTTTGTGGGCGGCGGGCTGCACTCGCCCTACCGGACGCCCAACGAGATCGACGATGACGCATACGCGGCCAAAGTAGCGGCGGTCGGGGCGGTCGACGTGCTGTGCTCTCACATCCCGCCGACCGTTCCCCAGCTGCTGTACGACACGGTTGCCCGGAGGGTGGAGCGGGGGAGCGAGGCGCTGCTCGGGCAGGTCAGGCAGACCCAGCCCCGCTACGTGCTGTTCGGCCACGTGCACCAGCCGCTGGCCCGCCGGGCCCGGATCGGGCGCACCGAATGCATCAACGTGGGCCACTTCCGCGCCACCGGGGAGCCCTATGTGCTGGAGTGGTAGCGGTACTCTCCGAGCATGGCCGACCGGACGACCTCCAGCATCACCGTCGCCGCGCCCAGGGCGGATGTCATGGCGGTGATCGCCGACTTCGCCTCGTACCCGGAGTGGGCCTCGGCCGTGCGGTCGGCCGAGGTCCTCGGCCGTGACGGCGACGGCCGGGCCAGCCGGGTGCGGTTCGGGCTCGACGCCGGGGTGGTCAAGGACAGCTACGTTCTCTCTTACGATTGGGACGGCGACGCCGGGGTGCGGTGGGATCTCGCCGAGCCCGGATCGGTCATCACCGCCCTCCGCGGTGGATACGTTCTGGCTGACGCAAATGGAGGCACCGAGGTGACCTACGACCTCGCGGTGGACGTCCGGATCCCGATGCCGGGAATGCTGAAGCGAAGAGCGGAGCGGACCATCATCGACACCGCGCTGAAGGGGCTCAGGGACCGGGCCGAGGCCGGGAGAGGAGACAGGACGTGACACAGCAGCCGGGCCGATCCGGCCAGGACCCGATCGGCGATTTCCAGCGGTGGCTCGTCCGCTCGAGCGCGCGCAGCGTGAGCCGCGAGGTCGGCGGGCAGCTCCGCTCGATGCTCGGGTACCGCGGGCGGTCTGCCGACGTATGGGAAACGGCCACCACGCCCACCGATGAGGCTCCCGAGTGCGCGTGGTGCCCGGTATGCCGGGCGGCCCGCGTGCTCAGGGAGTCGGGACCCGGGGTGACGTCGCAGATGGCGGCCGTCGGCGACGTTGTGACGGCGCTCGCCCAGGACACGATGTCCGTCTTCGAGGCGGCTCTGGCCGCCACCGGAAGGGCGGCCAGGTCGGCCGCCACCGAGCCCGGGCAGGGACCGTCCGCCACGGTCTGGGCGGATGTGGCGGATGGGACGGCGCAGGACCCGGAGGAGGAGCCCGAATCGGCGGGCCCCCCGGAAGGGCCGCCGGATGAGCCTGACGATCGGAGTTGATGTCGGGGGGACCAAAGTCGCCGCCGGGGTGGTCGACGAGCACGGGAAGATCGTTGAGAAGCTCCGGCGGGCCACCCCCTCATCCAGCCCGGCGCGTACCGAACAGGTGATCGCCGAGACCGTCGCCGAGCTGCTGGGCCGCCACCAGGTGCGGGCTGTTGGCCTGGGTGCGGCCGGGTTCATCGACGAGGCCGGCGCCAGCGTGCGGTTCGCGCCCAACCTGGCCTGGCGCGAGGAGCCGCTTCGCCTGCGGGTCCAGGAGGTCATCGGGCTGCCGGTCGTGGTGGAAAACGACGCGAACGCCAGCGCCTGGGCGGAGGTGCGGTTCGGCGCGGCGCGCGGGCACGCGCACGTCGTCTTCGTCTCGGTCGGCACCGGCATCGGGGCCGGCATCGTGCTGGACGGCGCGCTCTACCGCGGCCAGTGGGGGATGGCCGGCGAGCCGGGCCACTACCGGGTGGTACCCGACGGCCGGCTGTGCGGATGCGGCAACCACGGCTGCTGGGAGCAGTACGCGAGCGGCAGTGCCCTGGCGGCCGAAGCCCGCGAGTTCGCCCGGCGTTCGCCCGGGGCGGCGGTGCGGCTGCTCCAGCTCGCCGGGGGAAACGTGGAGGGCATCACCGGCTCACAGGTCACCCAGGCCGCGCGGGAGGGCGACCCGGTGGCTGCGCGGTGTTTCGGGACCGTCGGCGGCTGGCTGGGTCAGGGGCTGGCCGACCTGGCGGCCATCCTCGATCCGGGCTGCTTCGTCATCGGCGGCGGTGTGTCCGACGCTGGGGAACTGCTGCTCGGCCCGGCCCGGGCCGCGTTCGAGAAGGCGCTGACCGGGGGCTCGCACCGGCACGCAGCGCAGATCAAGCTGGCCGAGCTCGGCGCCGACGCGGGGATCGTGGGCGCCGCCGACCTCGCCCGGAACGCCGGCCAGGCACCGGCCGGGGGCGGCTGAGGTCCCTACACCACAGCCCCGTCGTCAGGGCCGGAATCACCTGGTGGCCGGTCGGCCATCCGGACCACGAGAGTCGCGAAGCCACCGACGAACGCTGCTACCGCGCAGAACGCGGCCCAGCTCGGCACCACCCAGCCCAGCAGGACAGCGAGCAGCAAATACCCCGGGCCGCCGAACAGCGCCACCCAGGCTCCCTTGGTCACCGGGTCCAGCCGGGGCAGCGGCGGCGGGTCCGGCGGAACGTAATGCTCGTCATCACCGGCAGACGGCAGCGGGGCCGGGACCGCTGGGCGGATGATGCGGGCCTGTGGCGGAGTGGGAATCACGCCCGGGATGGGATCGGCCCATTCCTGCGCAGGCGCCTGCGCCGCTTCGGGGTCCTCCCGGGCCGGCCAGGGCGGGCCGCCCTCGGCCGCCGCAGGGACGCTGTACTGGGCGACCAGGTCCCGCCAGGCTGCCTCGTCGTCGCTCGCCTCATCTGCCATCGCTCCTGCTCACCCCCTCTCCATCCCGCCCGGCGCGGCTGTGCGAACGGACGAATTCCAGGCTGCCCGCGAAAATCTCGTCCGCGTCATTGTCCAGCGTCGCCACGTGGTAGCTATTCCCGATCTCACGGACGGTCAGCTGTTTCTCGGGCAGAGCAGCCCGCAGGATCCGCAGGCTGGCCGGCCCCACCACGTGGTCGTGGGTGCAGCGGTACACCAGCACCGGCTGGGTCACCTCACCAAGCCGCTGCCTGGTGTTCTTCCACAGCCCCGCCAGGGAGGCGGCCGCCCGTCCCGGTATCCGGTCGTAGGCGAGTTCGCGCGCTCCGTCCTTCTTGATGTCGCTCCCGATCCCCTTGATCGACGGCACGACGTAGCCGAACACAGGCGCCAGGCGGGCAAGCACCCCGTCAGGGGTCAGCGTGGGGTTGACGAGCACCAGCCCGGCCACCCCGTCCCCGCGCCGTTCGGCCAGCCGGAGCGCGAGGGTGGCACCCATCGACAGGCCCATGGCGAAGATTTCACCCGTCTGCCCGCGCAGTTCCTCGTAGGCGCGGTCGATCTCCGCGTACCAGTCCTCCCAGCGGGTGCCGGCCATCTCCTGCCAGGTGGTGCCGTGCCCCGGCAGCCGAGGCAGCGATACGGTCAGGCCCGCCGCGGCAAGATAGTCCGCCCACGGCCGCAGCGATGACGGATTGCCGGTGAACCCGTGGCAGAGCAGGACCGCGGTGCTGCCGCCGGAGTGGAAGAAGGGCTCCGCGCCCGGCATCACAGGCATGCTCACCGCCCTCTCCCGCGCATGCTTACGTTCTGCTGGAATCGTCGCATGCCGGCCGGGCGGCGCGCACCCTCGCCACGGATCGCGATGGATCTCCGGACGCTGGGACCTCTTTCCCGCCGATCACGTGCGACGATGTGAGCGTGTTCTACTGGGTGGTGAAGGCCATACTCGGCCCGTTCCTCGCGCTGTTCCGGCCGTGGACGGAGGGGACCGAGAACGTGCCGCGCGAGGGCCCGGCCATCCTGGCCAGCAACCACCTGTCGTTCGCCGACCACTTCTTCGGGCCGCTCCCGCTCCCGCGGAAGGTCACCTTCCTCGCCAAGGCGGAATACTTCACCGGCCGGGGCCTGAAAGGCCTGGTCAGCAAGGCGTTCTTCCGGGGAGTCGGGCAGATTCCGGTGGACCGGGCCGGTGGGGAGGCCAGCGAGCGGGCCCTGGCGACCGGCCTGCGCGTGCTGGCCGGGGGGCGGCTCCTCGGCATCTACCCGGAGGGCACCCGGAGCCCCGACGGGCGGCTGTACCGGGGGAAGACCGGGGTGGCCAGGCTCGCCCTGGAGTCCGGCGCACCGGTGATCCCCACCGCGATGGTGGGGACGTTCGACTTCATGCCGCCCGGCAGGCTCTGGCCGCGGCTGCGGATCCGGCCCGGTGTCCGGTTCGGCAAACCGCTCGATTTCTCCCGCTACTCCGGACTGGCGTCGGACCACATGGTCCTGCGGGCGGTGACCGACGAGATCATGTACGCGCTGATGGAGCTGTCGGGCCAGGAGTACGTGGACGAGTACGCGCAGCGGGCCAAGAGCCGGACGCGGGCCGGTCGCAAGCTCCCGGCCAAGGGCGGGCGGGCGACGGCCGCGGCCGTGCCCGCCGCTGGGGCGGCCCCCCGGCCCGGTGGGACCACGCCAGCGCCCGGGGATGGGTTGACCGGCGGGCCCGGCGGCGGGAGCAGCACCGAGAAGCGGGGCGCCCGCAGCCCCTGACCTTGGGCCCCGGCATTTCGGACAGTTGGGCCCACGCTTCTCCCAACAGCCGCTATGGTTCCGGTCAAAAAGGGAGCGGCAAAGTGGCTGAAGTATCGCTGGGGGCAGGGGTATCCCCGCCCGCGGCACCAGTCCTCCGGACGGGCGATGAGATCCTGACGGCCTTCGCCGGCCCCGGGCGGCAGCGGCGGGTCACCGTGCTGTTCCGCCCGCTGCTGGTGATTCCGCACTACATCGTGCTCTACGCGCTCGGCATCGCCGTTGAGATCGTGGCGGTCATCTGCTGGTTCGCCGCCCTGTTCACCGGCCGGCTGCCCGATGGCCTGGCTGACTTCCTGGTCGGCTGGCTTCGCTGGTCGACCCGGGTTTTCGCCTACGTGGGGCTGCTCACGGACCAGTACCCGCCGTTCACCCTGACCGACGCGGATTACCCGGTGCGGGTGTCCGCGGCCCCCGGACGGCTGAACCGGCTCGCCGTCTTGTTCCGGATCATCCTGGCGTTGCCGGTCGCGATCCTGGTTGGCATTCTCTGGTCCGGCGTGCTTCTCGCCGGGCTCGTCATCTGGCTCATCGTGCTGATCACGGGGACGATGCCGGGGCCGGCGTACCAGGCGGTCGCCGCCGTCGTCAGGTTCGGCGCCCGCTTCTACGGCTACTTCTACCTGATGAGCGGCACCTACCCGGGCGGGCTGTTCGGCGACCCGGCGGACGCGGATGCGGCCGCGGCGGCCGCTGGTCAGGTGGCCGCCGGACCGGTGGCCGTGTCACCTGGCGCCGAGCCCGCGCAGCCTGACGCCGCAGCGCCGGCTGCCCCACCGCTGGACGCGGCGCAACCGCCAGCTGCGCAGCCGGGAGAAGCGGTACAGCCGGGATACGAGCAGCCGGGAGAAGCGGTACAGCCGGGATACCAGCAGCCGGCATACGCAGCGCCGGACGCCGCCGACCGCGCGGCCACGGCGAGCTGGCCCGCGGATCCGCGCGCGTGGCGCCTCGTGCTGTCCAGCGGGGCCAAGCAGCTGGTCGGCCTGTTCATCGTCCTCGGCTCCATCGTTCTGGTCGGGTACATCAGCGTTGGTGTGGTCGCCGCGTCCCATGCGGCGACCGACGCAACGCGGGTGAACGCCATCAACAGCGTCTCTGCGGCACACGCGAAGCTCTCCAGGCAGCTCAGTGCCCTGTCGCAGCAGATAACGGCGTGCCAGAGCCGGTCCGGCGTGCTGAGCTGCGTGACCAAGCTCGACGAGCAGGCTGCCCAGGACTTCGGCGCGTTCGCGAGCGCGGTCAGGTCGACGCCGGTGCCGCCGTCCGCGGCCGCCGCTGCCGACCGGCTGGCGGCCGTCACCGGTCAGGTTCAGTCGGCTTTCCAGCAGTTGGGGACGGCAACCTCGGCGGCCGAGTACCGGAAGATCGACTCGAACACGGTCGTGCCGACGGTGGATCAGTTCAACTCGGCCTACCAGAACCTCGGCGTAGCGCTCGGGGCCACCTGAGCTACCCGCCCGTGCCCGCGAGCCCGCCGGCCGGCTCGCGGGCCCAGCCCTTGGACCGCTCCACCGCCCGGTGCCACCGGGCGTGGCCGGCGTCGTCGCGTGCCTCCGGCTCGAACCGGCGGTCCAGCCGCCAGGTGGCAGCGATCTCATCCAGCGACGACCACACCCCCGTGCCCAGCCCGGCCAGGAACGCCGCGCCCAGCGCGGTCGTCTCCGTGACCCGGGACCGCTCCACCGGCACCTGAAGCTGATCGGCCTGCATCTGCATGAGCAGGTTGTTCGCCGACCCGCCCCCATCCACGCGCAGTACCGGCGCGGCGCCGTCGCGCAGTACCGGCGCGGCGTCGTTACGCAGTACTGGGGCGGCGCCGTCATGCCGGCCGGCCATCGCGTCGTAGACGTCCCTCACCTCGAACGTGATCGCCTCCAGCGTGGCCCGCACGAGATGCGCCCGGGTGGTCCCGCGGGTGATGCCGAACACCGCCCCCCGCGCGTCGGGATCCCAGTGCGGTGCGCCGAGCCCGGTCAGGGCCGGCACGAACACCACCCCGCCGGAGTCCGGCACGCTGGCCGCCAGGTCCTCACTCTGCGCCGCGTCGCCGATAAGGCCGAGCCCGTCGCGCAGCCACTGCACCGCGGCCCCGGTTACGAAGACCGACCCCTCCAGCGCGTAGGTCAGCGCGCCCGAGCCATCCATCCACGCCACCGTGGACACCAGGCTGGCCGCCGAACGGGCGATCGAGGGGCCGCTGTTGGCCAGGATGAACGACCCGGTCCCGTAGGTGCACTTGGCGTCGCCGGGGGCGAAGCACGCCTGCCCGAACAGCGCCGCCTGCTGGTCGCCGGCGATCCCGGCGATGGGCAGGTCCAGGCCGCCGAACGCGGCCGGGTCGGTGCGGCCGATGACGCCGGTGGAGGGGACCACCTCGGGCAGCGCCCGCTGCGGCACCCGCAGCAGGTCGCACAGCTCCGGCGACCACCGCCCGGCCCCGATGTCGAACAGCAGCGTGCGGGATGCGTTGGACGCATCCGTCACGTGGCGGCGCCCACCAGTGAGCCGGGCGATGAGGTAGGAGTCCACAGTGCCGGCGGCCAGTGAGCCGTCCGCCAGGCCCGCCCAGACGGCCGGTTCCTGATCGGCCAGCCAGGTGATCTTGGTACCGGTGAAGTACGGGTCCAGGCGCAGCCCGGTCAGCTCGGTGACCCGGGCCTCGTGCCCGGCGGCGCGCAGCGCGTCGCAGATCCTGGCGGTGCGCCGGTCCTGCCAGACGATGGCCGGGCGCGGCGCGGCCAGGTCCGCCCGGTCCCAGATCACCGCCGTCTCCCGCTGGTTGGTGATGCCGACGCAGGTGACCGGGGGCGCGCCGGGCGCCGCACCGGCCGGGGCGGCCACGGCCCCGGCCGCGTCCAGGGCCTGACGGCACGCCGCGAGGGTGGCCTGCCAGATCTCCTCCGGGACATGCTCGACCCAGCCGGGCCGCGGGTAGTGCTGCGCGAACTCGGCGTAGCCGCGGGCCGCGACGGTGCCGTCCGGTGAGATCACCAGTGCGGTGACTCCGGTTGTCCCAGCGTCGATGGCGAGGACGTTCATGGGGACTAGTGTTGCCCCATGCGAGTGGGAGTGCTGACCGGAGGTGGCGATTGCCCCGGGCTGAACGCGGTCATCCGCGCCCTGGTCCGGCGGGGGACGCAGGAGTACGGATACGAGTTCACCGGGTTCCGGGACGGGTGGCGCGGGCCGCTGGAGGGCGACACGATCCCGCTCGACGTGCAGGCGGTGCGCGGCATCCTGCCGCGCGGAGGGACGATCCTCGGCACGTCGCGCACCAACCCGCTCGCCGAGAGCGCGTCCAGCGGCGGGCGGTCCGGCGCGCAACGGATCAAGGACAACCTGGCCGGCCTCGGCGTGGACGCGCTGATCACGATCGGCGGTGAGGACACGCTGGGGGTGGCGACCGCGCTGTACGAGCGGGGCGTCGCGGTCGTCGGGGTGCCGAAGACGATCGACAACGACCTGAGCGCCACCGACTACACGTTCGGGTTCGACACCGCGGTGAACATCGCGATGGAGGCGATCGACCGGCTGCACACCACCGCCGAGAGCCACCACCGGGCGCTCATCGTCGAGGTGATGGGCAGGCACGCGGGCTGGATAGCGCTGCACGCGGGACTGGCCGGCGGGGCGAATGTGATCCTCATCCCCGAGAGGCCGTTCAGCCTGGACAAGGTCTGTGAGTACGTGCAGCACCGGTTCCAGACCAGGTACGCGCCGATCGTGGTGGTGGCCGAGGGCGCCCGGCCGGCCGACAACGACCTGGCGCTGTCGGACGAGCGGCTGGACTCGTTCGGGCACGTCCGCCTGGGCGGGATCGGGCAGCAACTGGCCGCCGAGATCGAGAAGCGGACCGGCAAGGAGGCCCGCTGCACCGTGCTCGGTCACATCCAGCGGGGCGGCACCCCCACCGCGTTCGACCGGGTGCTGGCGTCCCGCTTCGGCATCCACGCCATCGACGCGGTGCACGACGGGGAGTTCGGCGTGATGGTCGCCCTGCGGGGGACGCAGATCGCCCGGGTCCCGATCGCCGAGGCGACCCGCGAGGTCAAGCTGGTCCCGCCGGAGCGTTACGACGAGGTCGAGTTCCTCTTCGGCTGATTCAGAGGCCCTGCCTCTTTGCCAAACGGAACGGCGGCGTGATCACGCTGCCGTCGCGGCTGTCGCA
>DAITAE010000017.1:16470-18951 GCA_036824445.1 Streptosporangiaceae bacterium
GCCTCTTTGCCAAACGGAACGGCGGCGTGATCACGCTGCCGTCGCGGCTGTCGCAAGGTGGGGCTAGGCCTACCCGGGAAGTGGGTGCCGGACCATGGCGCGCGCCGGGCCGCCGGGGCCACCATGGAACCGGCAGCCGGCACGGGTGCGCGGCTGGCAAGACCGGAGGCCGGGATGGGACTCATGGTGACGATCTTCGTCGTCGTCTGCGCGGTGATTGGCTGGCTCAGGTCACGCGGCCGGGGCGGCGGTTCGTGGTGGCGTCTCATCCGCGCGATGGGATGGGGGCTGGCGCTGCTGGCCGTCGTGTGGATCGCGATGTGGCTGTTCGGCCTCAACCTGCTCACACTTGGCCTGCTGCTGCTCGGCGGGGGCGTCCTCGTCCTGCAGCCGGGCAGTCGCACCGCCTCCCGCCACCACGGATAGGGCAGGCCCAACCCCGGGAGTGGGGGCCAGAAACGATGGAATCAGCACCGCCATGAGGCGCGGCTGACCAGGACCGGAGGCCCGTCATGGTCGTGGTGACGATCTTCAGCATCGTCTGCTTGGTGATCGCCTGGCTCAGGTCGCGCGACCGGGCTGGCGGCTCGCGGTCGTGGCGGCGCCGCGTCAAGGCGATGGGATGGGGGCTATTGCTCCTGCCCATCACCTGGATAGCGATGTGGCTGTTCGGCGTCAACCCGGCCACGGTCGGCCTGCTGCTGCTGTCCGGGGCCGTGCTCATCCTGGCGCCAAGCATCGCCGCCGACCTGGCCTCGGTGCTGCTGATCCTGCTCGGGCTCTACGGGCTGGGCGCCGCGTTCACGGTGTACAAGCATGGGCGGGAGGTCACGCAGGTCGCCAAGGGGGTGCCGTTCAGCGTGAGCGCCCAGGCACCGGCCGCCGCCAAGGCGGCCTTCGCCAAGGCGGCCGCCGCTCACCCCAGGGCGATCGTGATCTCCGGTGGGCAGGGCAACGTCACCGCCGTACCGCACCCGACCGTCACCGTGCCGGGCCCGCCCAAGAGCGCCATCCTGCACCAGGCCTACGTGGAAAAGATCTCCAGCCTGCACCAGGTGGCCGTCCCCTGGTCCTCGCCTGGCGTCCGGCCCAGCCCGTGGTACGCCGCCCTGGCCGGCTCCGGTCCGCAGGGTTATGTGCCGGTCCTGCTGGCGGCGTTCCTGTTCCTCGCCTTCGGCCTGTGGCTCGTCCCGCGCACCCTCGGGGCGCGTGGCGCGCTGGTTGGCCGGCTGACCAGCCGGGTGCAGCGGCTGTCCGAGACCCGGACCGACGCCGTCGACACCGCGGCCGCCGAGCTGCGCCGGGTGGAGCGTGACCTGCATGACGGGGCACAGGCCCGGCTGGTCGCGCTCGGCATGAGCCTGCGGGCGGCGGAACGCCTGATCGAGACCAGCCCGAAGGCTGCGCTCGCCCTGGTTGGTGAGGCACGGGCGATGTCCTCGCGGGCGCTGACGGAACTGCGTGACCTGGTTCGCGGCATTCACCCGCCGGTGCTGGCCGACCGGGGGCTCGGCGATGCCGTGCGGGCGCTGACCTTGGAAACGCCGGTCGCCACCAAACTGGACATCGACCTGCCGGGCCGCCTCGCGGAGCCGGTGGAGTCCGCCGCCTATTTCGCGGTCGCCGAGGTGCTGGCCAACGCGGCCAAGCACGCCCAGGCGCAAATGGTGGAGATCCACATGCGGCATACCGGGGATGTCCTGCGCGTCGCCGTGACCGACGACGGTATCGGCGGAGCGGATCCCGCCAAGGGCAGCGGCCTGCGGGGCGTGGAGCGGCGGCTGGGCACATTCGATGGCATCCTTGCGGTGAACAGCCCACCGGGCGGGCCGACCATCGTCGTCATCGAGGTGCCGTGCGCGTTGTTGTCGCTGAAGACCTCTTCCTGCTGAGGGACGGCCTGGTCAGGCTGCTGGAGGCGCACGGCTTCGAGATCACCGAGGCGGTCGGCACCGGCCCGGCCCTGCTCCAGGCCCTGCTCACCCACCGGCCCGACGTCGCGATCGTGGACGTGCGGCTGCCGCCGTCGTTCACCGACGAGGGGCTCCAGGCGGCCCTGGCCGCCCGGCGCAAGGTGCCGGGGCTGCCGGTGCTCGTCCTGTCCCAGTACGTCGAGCAGCTCTACGCCCGCGAGCTGCTCGCCGACCAGGCGGGCGGAGTGGGATACCTGCTCAAGGACCGCGTGTTCAACGACGACCAGTTCGTCGAGGCCCTCCGGGCCGTGGCCGGGGGCGGCACGGTGATGGACCCGGAGGTGGTGTCCAAGCTGCTGGTGCGGCGCGCCCGGGACGAGCCGGTGGCCCGGCTCTCGCCGCGCGAGCGCGAGGTGCTCGCGCTGATGGCCGAAGGGCGTTCCAACAGCGCGATCGCGCAGCGCCTGTTCGTGACCGAGAAGGCGGTCAGCAAGCACAGCACGAGCATCTTCGCCAAGCTCGACCTGGTTCCCTCCGACGACGACAACCGGCGCGTGCTGGCCGTCCT
>DAITAE010000391.1:0-4866 GCA_036824445.1 Streptosporangiaceae bacterium
GCCGAAGGCCAGACCATCGCCCGCCGATGCCTGCGGCGGGGGCAGCCCGGCCCGTACCAGATCCAGGCGGCGATCAACGCGGTCCACAGCGGCGCACCGACCGTGGGCGCGACGGACTGGCGGCAGATCTTGCAGCTGTACGACCAGCTCGCCGCGCTCGCCCCGAGCCCGGTCGTCGCGCTCAACCGCGCGGTCGCGGTCGCCGAGGTGGAGGGCCCGGATGCCGCCCTCACCCTCGTGGACGGCCTCGGCCTGCGTGACTACCACATGTTTCACGCCATCCGCGCCGACCTGCTCCGGCGCCTTGGCCGCAGCTCCGAGGCGGTGCTGGCGTACGATGCGGCGATCGCCCGCACCGAGAACGCCGCCGAGCGTGACTTCCTGCGGCGCAGCCGCCAGGCACTCAGCGGGGCATCATGATCCGCCGTCGTGGCGCCGTCCGCCGGGCCGTCAGCGGGCCAGCTGCACCACGGTCACGAAGAAGTCGTCGATCTGCCGGATGACTTCCATGAAGCGCTCGAAGTCCACCGGCTTGCTGACATAGGCGTTGGCGTGCAGCGCGTAGCTGCGCAGGATGTCCTGCTCCGCCTGTGAGGTGGTCAAGATGACGACCGGGATGACCTTGAGCACCGGATCCGCCTTCAGCTCGGCGAGCACCTCCAGGCCGTCCCGGCGCGGCAGGTTGAGATCGAGCAGGATCAGGCCCGGGCGGGGCGCGTCGGCGTAGTCGCCGACCCGGTGCAGGAACTGCAGTGCCTGTTCACCGTCGGTCACCACGTGAAGCTCGTTGCGAATCTTGTAATGCCCGAACGCTTCCCTCGTCATCAGGATGTCGCCCGGATCGTCCTCGACCAGCAGCACATCAACGGCCTGGCCCTGGCGGCCCTCAGTCATGCGCATCCTCATCTTCGGGCGGTGCGGGCAGGGTGAAACAGAACCTGGCGCCGGAGGTGACCGTCGTGTCCAGCCAGATGCGGCCGCCGTGGTATTCAATGATCTTCCGGCACATGGCCAGCCCGATACCCGTTCCCGGGTATGCGGCCTTGTCGTGCAGGCGCTGGAAGATCACGAAGATCCGCTCGGCGTACTCGGCGGGGATCCCGATGCCGTTATCGGTGAATGAGAACAGCCAGTACTCGCCGTCCCGGTGGGCCGATACCGAGACGCGTGGGGCCTGGTCGCCGGTGAACTTCAGCGCGTTGCTGAGCAGGTTCTGGAACACCGCGGTGAGCAGCGAGGTCTCCCCCAGCACCACCGGGAGATCGCCTACCTCGATCGTCGCGTGTGACTGCCTGACGGCCGGGCCAAGGTTCGCCCACGCCTGGGCAAGCAGTACCGCACACGAGACCCGTTCCCGTCGTTGCGCGGTACGCCCGACGCGGCTGAACGCCAGCAGGTCATTGATCAGCGCCTGCATGCGCTTGGCGCCGTCGACGGCGTGCTCGATGTACTGGTCGGCCTTCTCGTCGAGCCGGCCGGCGTAGCGGCGCTGCAGCAACTGGCAGAAACTGGCCACCTTGCGCAGCGGCTCCTGCAGATCATGTGAGGCTACGTAGGCGAACTGCTCGAGTTCCGCGTTCGATCGCTGCAGGTCCTCGGTCCTGGCCTCCAGCCTCGCGTGCCCGGCACGGACGGCCGACAGTTCCGCCACGATGCGCTCGCGCATGCTGTCGACGTCCGTCCCGACGGTGCGCATCTCCTGTGGCCCGCTGGATTCCACATGGTGCGCGAAATCACCGTCGGCCACCTTGCGGGCGTCGGCGGCAAGCCGGGACAGCGGCCGGATCACGGATCGTTCGAGACCGAACGCGAGGACGACCAGGACGATCACCAGAGCGATCCCGATGCCGATGCATATCGCGTTGAGCGTCGCCGCGGAATTGTTCAGCCGTGAGACGGCTTGCACTCGCTCGCCGGCCAGGTCGGCCTGCAGGCTATCCAGCGCACCGCGCAAGCTGTCGAACTCCGCTTTGCCCTGTCCGGCCGCCGGGCTGACGACGGGCCTACCGCGGGCGGTCACCTGGCGGATCGTCGGCTCCGCGTAGCTCGACCGCCAGGTGTCCGCCCGGGCGACCACCCGGGCGAGGTCGGCCGAGGCGGCCGGCATGCCGGTCAGCAGGCGACGCAGGGCGCTGATCTCCTGCTGCTGCTGGCCGAGACCCTGGACGTACGGTTTCAGGAAGGTACGCTGCGCGCTGAGCGCGTAGCCACGGACCCCGGTTTCCTGGTTGAGGAACGCGATCCCCAGTTGCGAGGTGCGAAACGCCGCGGGGTCGATCTTGCCTACCACCCGGTCCCGGGCGCCGGCCAGGTTGGCGAGCGCCGCGCCGCCGAGCGTGATCGCGAGCACCGCGAACAGGCCGGCAATCAGGACGCCAATCCCGAAAATCCGCCGCAGCGGCCAGCCCGTGGCCAGCCTCGCGGCCAGGGCGCGGGACCGGGCACGGCCGGCCACCGCCGCGGCCGCATCGGCCTCGGCATCCGGCCTGGTCCCGGCCAGCCTGATGCTGGTATTGGGCAGGATCCCAGCCGGATTGACGCCGGGGTCCGGTCCATTGCCTGCCGGCGCGCCCGCGGCGCCCGGGCCGGTCGCGACGCCGTCCACGGCGGCACCCGGCACGGCCCCGGCCTCCTCGACGCGGGCGGCCCGTCCCTCCCTGGCCAGCTCGTCCTCGCTGCCCGCGCTTGTCTCAACGGCCTCCGCGCCTTCCGCTCTGGCTCCCCCGGCATCGGTGCCGCCCGGCACACGCGGGGCGTCGGGCTGACCGCTCATCCGTCCGCCAGCGACGGGAATCCGAGAGCCAGGACGGCAAGGTCGTCGTCCAGGTCGCCCCCGTTGAGCTCACGCACGTGACCCACCAGCCACCCAAGGAGCTGCTCGTCGCGCTGACCGCGTTCCGGCGGTCCCGAGGCCCGCGTGGCGTGCAGGAACGTGCGGATGATGTCGGTCAGCCCCTCACTCCCCAGCCGCTCGGGACCCTCGCCGATCCGCCCCTCGACGAGACCGTCGGTGTACATGATCAAGGACCAGTCGGGGCCGAGTTCCACCTCGCTGCTCGGCCAGTCCCGGGAGTGCGAGATGCCGGGGGGCGTGCATACCGGCGCCTGGAGCTCCCGCACGCCGCCGGAGGTGATCAGCAGGGGCTGCGGATGTCCGGCGAGGTGCAACCGTCCATAGGAACGGTCGGGCGCGATCGACATCATGCACAGCGTGGCGAACAGCCTGTCCTCATGGCGCTCGTGCTCCAGCACCTGCTGGACCGCCGAGAGGACGTCGGCCATCGGCCGGTCAGCCAGCACCATGGTGCGCCAGGCCACCCGCAGGCAGACGCCGAGGGCGGCCTCTTCCGGGCCGCGCCCGCAGACGTCCCCGACCATCACGTGCACCCATCCGTCGGGTCCCTCGACGAGGTCATAGAAGTCCCCGCCGAGCAGCATCTGCCCCCCGCCGGGCCGGTAACGCGCCGCTACGGTCAGCCGCGAGTCCGACAGCAGCGGAGACGGCAACAGGCCGCGCTCCAGCCGGGAGTTCTCCCGCGCGTAGATCTGTGCCTCACGCAGCTGGCTCTGGACCTCCTCCGAGCGTCGGCGTTCCACCGCGTACCGGATGACCCGGTTCAGCAGCGGCCCGTCGACCTGGCCCTTGACCAGGTAGTCCTGGGCTCCCGCACGCACCGCTTCGGCGCCGAGATGCTCGTCGGCCACTCCCGTCAGCACGACCACGGCAAGGCGAGGCATATGCTCCTGCAGCCAGCGCACCCCCTCCAGCTGCTGCAATTCCGGGGTGTCGGGCAGGCCCAGATCCAGCAGGACGCAGGTCGCGCTGGAAAGGAGTGGCTTCGCCTCAGTCATGGATCGCGCCCGGCGCAAGGTGACCGCGGCTGCCACGTCCAGCAGCAGCTCTTCGACCAGCAAGGCGTCGGCGTCATCGTCCTCGATGAGCAGCACTTGCATCGGGCCGGGCGCCGTCACCGGGGGCGCCGTGGCCTGCCTGGCATCCTGAGTCACCATCTGAACCTGTTCGTGGTTTCGTGAGCATTCGCCCTGTTCAACAGGCTGGGTTGGGCCAGCATAGTTGGCCGAATAGGGTCCGCATGGCCAAGCTGCCGAATGCGGGCACTCATGGCCTGCCTTGGCGGCCGGTCCTTGTGGGCCACATCAAACCACCCGCTCCGGCCGGCCTGCCCTGCTGAGCCCTCCCCGTGCAGCCAGCATCTGCCGGAGGTACGCGCGAGGGCGTTTCGCCGCCATTGGTCATCGTGTCGCCCCAGGCCGCGCCGTTACGGCGATGGGGCACGCGTGGACTGCAGTCGCCCGCGTCAAATTTAGGCTAGTAAGAAGCCTAGCTCGCATCCGCGGATCCCGGCCGGACAGGAAGAAAGGCGCCGGACGCACGGCCCGCCGGTGGTCCGTCCCGCCGGTGGGCGTGTGGCTCATCACCCAGGGTGGACCAGGTATGGCGCGCTCGCTTGGCATATTTCTCAGTTGCTTGATATAGTTTGCAAAACGAGATCCCCGAGGAGGACCAGCGTGAGTGAGACCCGTATCCCGGGCCAGGAGCTGCAGGACGAGATCCTTAAGACTGTCCGCAAGAGCCAGGAGGCCGTGGTCGAGGCAATCAGGACGTGGGCTGAGACCGTCCAGTCGATCGCACCGAAGCTGCCGGCCGTGAACATGCCGCTCGCGGACAAGCTCCCGAAGCCGGAGGACGTGGTGGCGAGCGCCTACGACTTCGCCGAGCAGCTGCTGGCCAGCCAGCGGACGTTCGCGGAGGACGTGCTCAAGGCGACCACACCCCTTGTCCAGGGCAAGGGCAACGGCCGGGCCGCCAAGGCCACCGCCGCGGCCAAGTGAGATCACGCTTCA
>DAITAE010000872.1:0-1528 GCA_036824445.1 Streptosporangiaceae bacterium
ACCATGCACACCGCCTGGCGCCGGATCCGGGACAACGACAAGGCGCTGTCCTACCTGAGGCAATCAGTTGTCAACCGGTCACGTTCGGTACTGCGGCACCGGGTGGTGGTCGACCGCAACGCGCCCAAGCCCGTTCCTGACATGCCCAGCGCCGAGCAGGGCGCGCTGACCTTGCTGGAGCGCTCGGAGGTGGTCACCGCGCTGCGCGCGCTGCCGCCGCGGCAGCGGGAAGCGCTCGTGCTCAGGTACTACTTGGATCTTTCGGAAGCACAGATCGCCGACGCCATGGGGATCAGCAGAGGCGCGGTGAAGAGTCATACGGCCAGGGCCATCGCGGCCATGCGGGCCGTCTTGGAGATGGGGACATGAGAGGGGCCGGGAGGGCCGGAAGCGGCCTGGAGCGACACGCATGACGCCAGTAAATGGGGACTTCGACCTGATGCTTCGGGATGCGCTGCATGCCGAGGTGGATTCGCTCGAGCCCGCCGCGGGCGGTCTCGAGCGGATCCGTCAGCGGACGCGTGCTCCGTGGCTGCTGCGGCAGGCCTCACTGATGCTGACCGAGTGCGTGGACCTGGCCCGGCTGATCGGGATCCGGCTCGAACTGAGGTTGACCAGCGCTCGCGCCGCTGTTATCGCCCGCGGCGGGACACGGGCGGCGTTCGTGGGCCTGCTCAGCTCGACGGTGGCCGTTCTGGCCGGCTTGTTCACGCCGCCACGGCGCCGCGGTGCCGCGCACCGGAGCGGGGGAGGCTCCACCCTGGGCTGGCTGCGGCCCGTCCTGGCTGTGACCGGCGCCGTCGTCATCGTGGTGGCGGGGGTCTACGGCCTCGCCCAGGTGCGGGACAGACTCGTGCTCGAGCTCTTCCGCGGCGGCAGCAGCGTCCCGGCCAGCCCCGGCCCCGGCACCGGCACCGGCCACGACGCGCCCACGCTGAACGGTTCAGTCGCCCCCCCGGCCATCGCGCCGTCGGGTGCCGGGACCACGTCCACAACGCCCTCAGCGAAGCCCACCTGCTCGCCTACGCCCGGCCAGCAGGCCAACCCGACCCCGACGCCGAGCATCACCCAGACGCCGACGAGCACGCCGACGACGTCGCCGACCCCGACCCCGACCGACAGCACCACTCCGGCGCCGAGTACCAGCGCGGCGAGCAGCGAGGTGTCGGCGAACACGGTGAGTACCCGGACGATTGTGACGAAAGCCGCGCCCGCCACCAACTGCGCGGAGCCGAGTTCGAGCAGCCGGGCCAGCAGCACGGCGACGGGTTAGCTGTCTCCTGACCGCGCACCGCCGAAGCACCCGCCCCGCGCGGCATGCTCGCGTCAGCCGATCTGTTCCGTCAGGGCGACGATGATGCCCGCGGGGCCGCGGAGGTAACAGAGCCGGAAGATGCTCTCGTACTGCGCCACCTCGCCGAGGAGTTCGGCGCCGTGGGCGCGCAGGCGGGCGACGGTGTCGTCGATGTCGTCGACGGCGAACATGACGCGATGCAGGCCCAGCGTGTTGGGCGGCGGGTTCTCCGGC
>DAITAE010000392.1:0-1851 GCA_036824445.1 Streptosporangiaceae bacterium
GGCTGCCAGACGTCCATCACCGCCTCGCAGATCTCGGCCGCGAAGTCGAGCTCGGTGTCCATGAAGATCTCCGGCGAGTACTCGTACCCGAAGTCGCAGCCGGGCAGGTACTCCTGCGCGTACTTCATCACCGAGCGGGTGCCCTCCACGGCCATGGCCTTGCACTCGTCCCGGTCCACCCCGAACACGACCCGCCGGAACAGCGGCGCGGTCGCGTTGTACATGTGCACCGTGGCCCGCTTGGCCCCGGCCAGCGACTCCAGGGTCCGCTCGATCAGCTCGTCCCGCGCCTGGGTGAGCACCGAGATCTGGACGTCGCCGGGAATGTGGCCGCCGGTGATCAGGGACCGGACGAAGTCGAAGTCAGCCTGGCTGGCGGATGGGAAGCCGACCTCGATCTCCTTGTAGCCCAAGCGCACCAGCAGCTCGAACATGGTGCGCTTGCGGGACGGGCTCATGGGGTCGATCAGCGCCTGGTTGCCGTCGCGCAGGTCGGTCGACAGCCAGCGGGGCGCGGCGGTGATGGCCCGGCCGGGCCACGTCCGGTCGGGCAGGTCGACGGGCGGGAACGGGGTGTAGCGGTGGCAGGGCATGCCGCTGGGCTGCTGGCGTACAAACCGCTGGTGCATGCGCTGATGCTCGGATTGCATCGGAGAAACTGCTCCCTCGCGGATCGGGCGGGTGGCCAGCGGTCACGCCAAGACGCCGCGGCGAGGGAGCCGGCCGTTATGGGGCCCCGCCGCGGCCGCTAAGCAGGAGCAGTCCGCGAGACATCGTTCCTGACCCTACCAGACTCCGCCGTGCTCACCGTGACCGTCCGCAACCTCACCGTGCTTGGCACCGGCCCGGCGGCCATGACATCCGTCACTCCGTGATCGGGATGCGCGTGACATGCCGCCGCCCGCACGCGCTCCTAGCTTGAGGTCATGACCACAAATCAGTCACTGGCCAGCGAGGCGGCTGTCGTCTTCCGGGACGTCGTCAAGGTCTACCACCCCGACGTCCGCGCACTCGACAACGTCTCTTTCGAGATCCACCGCGGCGAGACCATCGCCCTGCTCGGCCCCAACGGGGCGGGCAAGTCCACCGCCATCGACATCATGCTCGGCCTGCGCACGCAGAGTTCCGGGGAGGTGCGCGTGCTGGGCGGCACGGCGGCCGCCGCGGTCGCCGCCGGGAAGATCGGCGGCATGCTGCAGACCTCCGGCCTTCCGGAGGCGGCGAAGGTCGGCGAGCTCGTCGCGCTGTTCCGCCAGCTGTATGGTGGCGCGCGCAGCCAGGCGGAGCTGCTCGCTCTGGCCGGGCTCACCGACCTGGCGGGCCGGCCGGTGGACAAGCTCTCCGGCGGCCAGATGCAGCGGGTGCGGTTCGCCCTGGCGCTGGCGGGCCGCCCGGATCTGCTCTTCCTCGACGAGCCCACGGTGGGGCTGGACGTGGAGGCGCGGCGCCACTTCTGGCAGTCGCTGCGCACGATCGCCGCCGAGGGGACGACCGTGCTGTTCGCCACCCACTACATGGACGAGGCGGACGCCAACGCCAGCCGGGTCCTCGTGATCAGCCACGGCCGGGTGATCGCCGACGGCACGCCCACCCAGATCAAGGCCAGCACCTCGGTTCGCACGCTGCGGGCGGCGACGCCGGGCCCGGACCCGGCGGTGCTGCTCGCACTGCCGGGGGTGGCCGACGTCTCGGTCCAGGGCGACGCGGTCGCGATCCGCACCACGGACGCGGACGCCACCCTCCACGCGTGGTACGCACTGGGGCGCCCGATCCGCGGCCTGGAGATCGGCGGGGGCGGCCTGGAAGAGGCGCTGCTCGCGCTGACCGGCGAGGACACCGGGGCCGGCCAGG
>DAITAE010000392.1:1951-4860 GCA_036824445.1 Streptosporangiaceae bacterium
TCCGGCAAGTGACAAGTAAGGAAGGCTGACATGATCGCGTTCCTGCGATTCGAAATCACCCGCACCCTGCGCAACGCGCGCTTCCTGATCATGCTCATCGTGTTCCCACTGGCCCTCTACCTGATCTACGGCACCCAGAAGGGCACCGCGCAGAACCTCGCGGTCGGCACCCTGGTCCTGGTCTCCATGGCGGTGTACTCCGGGATGGGGTCCGCCATGTTCGCCAGCGGTCCCCAGCTGGCCCGCGAACGGCAGAGCGGCTGGATGCGCCAGCTGCGCGTGTCGCCGATCTCGACTCCGGCCTGGTTCGGCGTCAAGCTGGCACAGGCCATCTTGATGATCATCCCCGGGCTCGCCGTCCTGCTCATCGCGGCGTTCGCGCTCGGCCACGTGCACTTGTCCGCCGCCCGGCTGGGCCTGCTCGTGGGGGTGCTGGTCGCGGGCGCCATTCCGTTCTGCATGCTGGGCATGGTGATCGGGCTGGTGTTCGACGGGCAGGCGGCACAGATCGCCCAGATGATCACCCTGATCGCGCTGGCGTTTCTCGGCGGGATCTTCATCCCGTGGAGCAACCTGCCGGGCGGCGCCCAGATGGTCGGCAAGGCACTGCCCAGCTACCACCTGGCGCAGCTGGGCTGGGATTCCGCTGGCGGCTTCGCGCTGCACGCCAGCGACGCCATGGTGCTGGCGGCCTGGGCCGCGGGGCTGGCCGCGATCGCCATGCTGCGCTGGCGGCAGGAAGCCACCGCGACCGCCTGAGTACCTCGGTGGCCGGCGGCGGGGACTCCTGCCGCCGGCCACGCTGGAGGCATGATGAGGAGTATGACTCCCGGCGACACAGATCCGCTGGCCGCCGACGACCTGGACCGCAGCGTGTCCGGCATGCTGCGGATCCGGCGCGTGGTGATCGGGGTGCTGGTCACGGTCTTCCTGGCCCTGCCGGCGGTGGCGCTGTTCGGCCGGCAGGGCCTCAGCGGGGATGCGGCCTTCCTGGTCCCCGGCACTGCGGTATTCATCGTGCTGGTGGACCGGTGGGTGCTGGTCAGGGTCCCCCAGCCCGCTCACCGTCCGCTGCGGGACGTGGTCGTGCTGTGGGTGATCGTCGTGCTCGGCGCGGCCCTGTTCGTGGTGGGGCAGATGAACTGGCTGACGGCGCTGGCCGTGGCCGCGGCGGCCGCCGGCCGGTTCGCGGCCAGCCGGCCGCGGGCGGTCATCGGCGTGGCGGCGTGCGCGGCCGTGGGGGCTGCGGTCAGCGTGTGGCACAACCTCGGCTACGGCGCCCTGCTGGCGGCGTTCGGGGTGCCGCTGCTGGGCGGGCTCTTCGCCTACAGCGCGGAGCGGCGCAACGTCCTTATCTTCACGCTGAACCAGACCCGGGCCGAGCTGGCCAGGGTGGCGGTCGCGGAGGAGCGGCTGCGGATCTCGCGCGACCTCCACGACCTGCTCGGCCACAGCCTGTCGCTGATCGCGCTCAAGAGCGAGCTGGCCGGGCGGGTGATCGAATCGGACCCGCCGCGGGCGGCCCGGGAGATCGCGGAGCTCGAGGCGGTCGCCCGCCGCTCGCTGGCCGAGGTGCGGCAGGCGGTGACCGGCTACCGGCAGCCGAGCCTGGCCGCCGAACTCGCCGCCGCCCGCCGGGCGCTGGCCGCGGCGGGGATCGACTGCCGGGTGGACGCGCCGGGTGCGTACGCGCTGCCACCGGAGGTGGACGCCCTGCTGGCGTGGACGGTGCGGGAAGGCAGCACCAACATCGTGCGGCACGCCGGTGCCCGGCACGCCGGGATCAGGGTCGAGGTAAGCGACGCCCGGGCGGAAGCTGACCTGACCGATGACGGTGCCGGGCCGCCGGCCGGCTCCCGCGCCGCCGACGGCGAGGGCCAGACGCCGGCGTCCGCCGCCGGGGCCGATGGGCCGCCCGGCCCGGCCGGGTCCGGCCTGGCCGGGCTGGCGGAGCGGGCGGCCCGTCTCGGCGGCACGCTGCGGGCCGGCGCGGGCGAGCGCGGCGGCTTCCGGCTGCGGGTCAGCGTCCCGCTCCCCGCGCCCCAGTTCCACGACCCTGACGGGCCCCTAGCAGCGACGGACGGGGATCCGCCAGGATCACACGCGGCAGGCCCGGCGGGCCGGGCGGTCCCGGCCGCCCCCGCCAGCCCGGGCCAGGTGCCCCCGTGAGCGTGCGCATCATGATCGCGGAGGACCAGACCATGGTCCGCCAGGCGCTGGTCGCCCTCCTCGAACTCGAAGACGACATCACCGTGGTTGCCCAGGCCGCCAGCGGCGACGAGGCGATGGCCATGGCCAGCCGCTACCAACCGGACGTGGCGCTGCTGGACATCGAGATGCCGGGCCCGGACGGGATCGAGGTCGCGCGCAGGCTGACGGCCGACGGCTTCCGCGGCAGGATCGTGATCGTCACGACGTTCGGCCGGCCCGGTTACCTGGCGGCCGCGATGGCGGCGGGCGCGAGCGGGTTCCTGCTGAAGGACGCCCCGGCGGCGGAGCTGGCGACGGCGATCCGGCGGGTGTACGCCGGCGAGCGGGTCGTCGATCCCGCGCTGGCCGCGGCCGCCCTGGCCGAGGGCGCCAGCCCGCTGACCGCACGCGAAGCCGAGGTGCTGGCTGCCGCACGCGGGCATGCGTCCATCGCCGACCTGGCCGGGCGGCTGCACCTGTCCCAGGGGACGGTCCGCAACCACCTGTCCGCGGCGATCCAGAAACTCGGCGCGCGCAACCGCGCCGAAGCGGTCCAGATCGCCGAGCGCAAAGGCTGGCTCTGACGCGCCTGAGACGGCGTGCCGCCGTCGTGGCCAGGCAATAATTCGCTGGCGCCGGCCGGTCAGGAGCGCGTTAGCTGGAACCGTGCAGCCCGAGCGCTTCGATCCCGCCGCCGACGCGGCGGCAACCCGCCTGTG
>DAITAE010000393.1:0-4850 GCA_036824445.1 Streptosporangiaceae bacterium
CAGCTGTCCATGCTGGAGGAACAGCCGGCTAGCTGACTCGTCGAAGCGCTGGAGCGCCCAGGCCAGACTCGCTGCCTTGTCGCCGAACGACTGGGCGGCACGTAGCAGCACGGGCATCGTGTCGTCCCGGGCGATCTCGGCGGCGGTATGCATTTGGTCAGCTGCCTGTGTCATTGCGTCGGCTTCAATGAGCGCGGCAAGGGCCCTCGCGCGCGCATCCGGGGACAGGGCTGTCCCGGCTAGCAGTTGTTTCAGCTCGGCGATGTAGCGGGCCATCTCAGTGCGGTTCTCGTACCAGCCCATGGCGTGTCTCCAGTTTGGGAACACCAGCGGTATTCCCCCGCGGCCGGGATGGTCCACACGGCGCGTTCAGCACGTCAAGCTCGGCGCGATGGAATCCAGGCTGCCTAGCCTCCTGGCGGCGCGCCGCCTCGCCAGCCGCCCAGACCCGAAGGGCGTCTCGCGCCATCGTCCAAGATGTGGCTTCGGCGGACTCCGGGCAGTGGCCCGAATCCGCCGGTTCGGTGCGGGTCGCCGTAAACGGTCTGGCCGCGATCACGCTCCTGGTCTGGGGAATTATCCGCAGCTGCCCTATGATCTGGCGGTCAGAAGCGGTGGCGTGTGTGGCTGAAGTTGCCCTTGCCAAAGGCGAGGATCTTGGTGGGTGTTACCGAGAAGACTAGGGCCACACCGCCGTCTTCGTGGTGAAAAGTACCGTTGCGGACCTGGTAGTGCCATCGTCCGTCCCACTTCGCGGTCCACGCCGCTGCGAGGCGTTCGAGCGTGTCGTCGGCGGTGACCTGGACGGCGTCACCCTCGACCACGACGTCGAGCCCACGGTCCCAGCGGTTGCAGCCGGTTATCAGGGTCACGTGCGGGCTGCTGTGCAGATTGATGGCCTTCTGCTCGGCGGGGCCGGTGGAGAAGTGGATCGCCTCGTCGAGCCACACGGCAACCAGGGGTGTGACGTGGGGCCTGCCGTCGGCCCGGACCGTGCAGATCCAGAACAGGTCGGCCGTTTCGAGCACCTGGCGGGTCTGGTCCCAGCTCGTGGCAACCGCGCCTGGTTCGCTGAACCGCGTGTCGATCTCAGTAATCGGCTCGCTCATGGAAGCGCTCCTTTCTATGTCTGGGTCGCTGAGACAGCTTTGCCGGAGCCTCAGCGCGCCATGCCGCCGGGCCGGAATTTGCATGGCCCTGTAGAGCGGTTCACGACAACATCCCGGCGACAATCCGGTCGATCCGCGCCACCGTTGTCAGGTCACCGGCAGGACTTCCCACCGAAGAGCCGCTTCGGCCCCTCACCGCTCAGACCCATCGACGGCGGCAGATTCATCGCTTTGCAGCACGATCCTTTGTGCACACCGCCGACCGAATCGCCAGGCGCGCTCATCGGCTCAGTGGACGCAGATCCTGCTGCAAACGAGGCACGCGGATCGCCCATTCGCGGGCGGCGAGGATGGCACCTTTACGCATGGGCCAGGCCGCCCCGAACGGCGGGGCTGGGTGTCCTCCTCCCCCAAGTTGGATTGCGGGGTGAGCGGCGAGCCGCTTCCCTGCGGCTGACGCCTGGCGTGGATGATCCTGGCAATGACGGGCATGGCGGCGCCGCAGCGGGGCAGGATCGGCTCGTGCGGTATGTGGAGTTGCGCCGGCACACCGACAACGAGGCTGATCGCCTGACGCCGCAGGGGACGGCAGACGCCGAGATGATGGCCGGGGCGGGCGGGCCCGCCTATGCCGCGTTCGTCTCCACGGGCGCGGCGCGCGCCACCCAGATGCTGGAGATTCTGCGGCGTGCGGCCGACCAGGATGAGAGACCGATCACCACGGCGGCGGGGCTGCCGTCATCGGTTGAGAATCGCTGGCGGGAGGCGGCCAGCGCGGCAGGGAGGGGCGCGTACCTGGATGCCATGCGGGCGATCGACTCGGACCTGGTCGAGCGAGAATCTTTGCTGCTCGGCTCGCGCTGCTCGGGCGCAGCTGGCCACGCACCTTCAAGCCGGTGCCGCCGAACTGCAGTGGCTGCGTGATCTGCTCGCTCAGCGAAACGGCAGGCAGGCAGCTGATGCCAGGTAACTCCGCAGGCGAAGGCTGGGAGCTCATTGTCACCCCATGGCACCTCGACGAGCACATCCCCGGCTTCCCACTCCCTGCTGGAGCGGCCGAGCTGACCCGCCCCTCCCTTCCAGCCGGGCCCCAGACCGGCCGGATGATCCGGCTGTACGAGGCCGTCGCCGATGTTGTGGCCCGAGCCGCGCGGCCACTGCTGCTGTCCGGAGACTGCACCACCGCCCTGGGAGCGGTCGCCGGGCTGCAACGGCGCCACGGCGACGCCGCAGTGGTGTGGCTAGACGGGCACGGCGACTTCAACACCCCAGCCACGACGATCACCGGATACCTGGGCGGAATGCCGCTGGCGATGCTCACCGGCCGCGCACCCGAGCTGATCAGCGATCCCCTGGGGCTGCGGCCGGTCGCTGACAGCGACGTCGTGCTGGTCGACGCCAGAGACCTCGACCCCGCCGAACGCGACACCCTCGCTGCCAGCCGCATCCGCCGGGTGCCCGCCGAACCGGGTGCGATCGGTACCGTGCTCGCCGGGCTCGGCGGAAAGCCTGTCTACCTGCACGTCGACGTCGACATCATCGACAGCGGCCAGCTACCCGGCCTGCGGGTCCCCGCCGGCCCGGGCCCTGGCCTCACCAAGATCGAGGACTGCCTGGCAGCCATCCTCACCGCTGTCAATGTGACCGCGGCCTGCATTGCCTGCACCTGGCTACCCGGGCACATCAGCCAGCAGCCCGCGTACCAAGCACTCACGCTGCTCGGCAGAGCACTCGGCAGTGATCTGGCATGGCGAGCGCCCCACGGCACTGACAGCAACTAGCAACCACGCCGAACCGCAGCTTCACCACACTCACAGCCGCCCACACGCGATGATCAGGACCTGCCCGCAGCGCCACAAGATCAGGACGGAAAGGGCCGATGATGCTCGAGCTCATCAATCCCGATGACCTGCCCGCTCCCTTGACCTACACCCATGTCATCGTCGCCGCCGGAAGCAAGATGGTATTCATCGCCGGCCAGGAACCCGAGGACGGCCAGGGCAACCTCGTGGGCCCCGGTGACCTGGCGGTCCAGGCCCATCAAGTGTTCGCCAACCTGGGCCGTGCTCTTGCCGCAGGAGGTGCCCGCCCCGGGCAAGTGGCCAAGATCACGATCTTCGTTGTTCGTCACCGGCCCGAGTACCTGCCAGTGATCGAAGAAGCGCGGGTGGCGCTGTTCGGCGATCACAAGCCTGCCGACACGCTGGTAGGGGTAGAGGCGCTGGCCAGGCCCGGGTACCTAATCGAGGTTGACGCAATCGCGGTCATGGACGGCTGAGTATCAACCCGGACCTGCCCCAGCTGCCGGTTGGCTGGCAGCGGGGCTCGCCCGGAGCACAAGCCCGACTCGGGCCGGACGGCCCCAGCTTGTCGCTGATCTCGAACAAGATTTCGTATACTGGATCATGGCTTGGGAGAAGGCGCTGCGGGCACCGCCGCTGGTTCATATGCCGATGGGTGTGGTCGGGCACCTGCTGGCGTGGGAGAACAACGATGCTGACGGCCCGCGGTGGGCCTGGGCGGGCTGGGCGTGAAAGTCCTGAGGTCCACGCGCCCCGTGTCTTGCAGACGATCGAGCAGGTAAGTGAAGGCGGTCACGAACAGCCCGGGCTCCAAGTGCCTGCTGGCCCAGCCAGGGGAGTATGTGGTGCCGGCCGTGCTGCGGCGGGCGATGTTCGTGCCCTGGCAGGCACCGGGCCGCCGACAGCCCGCCCGGGTCACCGCGGGCGCGTTCACGGCCGCGGGCCTGCCGGTGCCCGAGCACCCGGCGCAGCGGAACATCTACCAGCTCACCCGGCGGCAGGGCCTGGCGTGGACGCCCGGCCTGGATGCTCACGTCCGCAGCCGCGGCGGCGAACTGCTCGGCCACGGACACCTGATCCTGGTCGATATCGACTCTCCCGCGGCCGCCGACGGCAGGCCGCTGGTGAACGCGCTGCACTGGCTGGCCGACCGCGCGGTGGAGGCCGGAGCGCTGCTCGACCTGTCCGCCACCGTAGCGGTATGCACCCCCGGCCACCCCGCAAGCGGACACCTGCCCGGGTGGCACCTGTGGTACCGGGCCGACCCCGGCCACCCCGTGCACCTGGGACCACTGGCGCGCTGCCACGCCATCGAACTGCGGACCCGGGGCACCTGCCCCGGGTCACCGGGGTATGAGACCTGCGCGCACCCCGGCGAACTGCCGGTGCTGCCCCGTTGGATCGCCTCCCTGGCCGGGCCGCCCCCCGCACCGGCCACCACCACCATCACCGGCCACGGCGGCGCGCACGCCCACGCCAGGCTGCAGGGCCTCATCCGGCGCCTGCTGGCCGCCCGCCGCGGCGAACGAAACCAGCTGCTGTTCTGGGCCAGCCTGCGTGCCGGTGAACTGGTCGCCGACGGAGACCTCGACGCGCGCGCAGCCGCCCGGGCGCTCACCGCCGCAGCCACCCAAATCGGGCTGGCCGGCGAGGACGGCCAGCGGGCGGTCGCAGCGACCATCCGGTCAGGATTCCAGCGCGCCGGGGCAACGTATCAGCCCCCCTGATCACTCCGCCACAGACCACCCCCGCGGTGCCGCGGCGGAACTGGCCATAGCCCGGGCTAGAGTGTCACACGCCACTGTGCCGAATACATGCCAAACCTCAGGTCCGTTCTGGAGACTCGCCAGGTCACCAGCGGTTCGACTGCCTGGTTACAAGACGGCTGCTCTGCCAACTGAGCTACACCGGCGGGGACTCGGTGCATGGTAGCCGACCC
>DAITAE010000394.1:0-4847 GCA_036824445.1 Streptosporangiaceae bacterium
ACAGCTCCTGGAACCGGCTGACCGCGATCTCGATTGCCGGCACCAGGTCCGCCTTCGTGAACGGCTTGACCAGGTAGGCCATGGCCCCCGCGTCGCGGGCTCGTTCCACGAGTTCACGCTGGGAAAACGCGGTCAGGATCACCACCGGGGCGATCTGCTGTGCCGCGATCTGCTCGGCAGCCGAGATCCCGTCCAGGATGGGCATCTTCACGTCGAGGATCACCAGATCCGGCTTCAGCGTCGAGGCGAGCTCCACCGCCTTCTGGCCGTCGGCCGCCTCCCCGGCCACCTCGTAGCCCTCTTCCTCCAGCATCTCCTTGAGGTCGAGCCGGATCAGCGCCTCATCTTCGGCAATGATCACGCGGACGGGTGTCTGGCTCACAGGCATGAGGGTACCGAAAACAGGCAGCTTGACGCCGGTCGCCTTCCGCGACAGCACCGCAACCCGACCACGCCCCGGTGGCTCGACGGCAGCAGGCAGACACGGCACGACCTGCTTACGCACCTCTGGGTGCCCGTTGAGGTTAGCGCTGATCAGGGCCTTATCCTTCGGCTATCACCAGGCGAAGCGCGGCCTGGCTCGCCCTCCAGCGCGCCAGAACCGGTACATTGACATCGGGCGGACCTGCTTAGGTGGTCGGCCCCGGCCCCGGTAGCCCAATCACGGTAGCAGGCGATGGTCTCAAAAGCCATTCAGTGTGGGTTCGAATCCCACCCGGGGCACAATTCAGCCACCTATAGAATGTCAGTGGCTGCTGAGAAAATATTCTCATGTACCCAAGAACTACCGTTGAGCTTGCCAAGGCCCTGTCCAATCTGGGGATATTAGATCGGGAGAACGCCGCAATCTGTGGCGTTTCTGTAGCTGCCATACGGCACTGGCGGCGCGGCAGTCGGCGCAGCGGGGATCGGCGCAACAGAGACCGAGATGCTCCTCGTTGCCCGCGCTGACACGACCGGGCGCTCGACGAGAGCGCCTACGCCTACCTGCTCGGCCTCTATCTTGGCGACGGCCACCTGACCCTGGGCAGGAAAGGTGTCTGGGCGCTGTCTATCACATGCTGTGATGGCTGGCCCGGGCTAATGGCGCAAGCCCGGCTGGCCATGTCCACTGTCATGCCGTCCTCCAAGGTGTTCGCCGTCGCCAGGACGGGCTGTACTGAGATCAAGAGCACATCCAAGCACTGGCTGTGCCTGTTCCCGCAACACGGACCAGGCAGGAAACACCAACGCGAGATCAGATTAGAGCCGTGGCAGGAGCAGATCGTGGCGGAGTATCCGGGCGACTTCGCGCGCGGCCTTTTCACTCCGACGGATACCGTGGGATCAACCGGATCCGGCGGCCGCTCAAAGACGGCGATCGATGGTATGAGTATCCGCGTTACCTGTTTGTGAACCAGTCGGCAGACATTCACCGTCTTTGCGGGCAGACGCTGGACCGGCTGGGGGTGGCCTGGCGGTTCTCCAAGCCGACCACCATTTCGGTAGCCCGGCGTGAGGCTGTGGCCAGGCTGGACGAGTTCGTCGGCCCGAAGTACTGAGCTGCATCCAGATCACCTGGCGAAGCGCAAACTCCGGTCAGCTCAACTCAGCGGGCGCGCTGTGGGCGGTATTGGCGCGGGCAGTGCCGATTCACCCATCAGGTAGGCGTCCACGGCTGCGGCGGCGGACCGGCCCTCGGCGATCGCCCACACGATCAGCGACTGGCCCCGGCCCATGTCGCCGGCGACGAAGACACCCGGCACCGACGTGGCGTAGGAGGAGTCGCGGGAGACGTTGCCGCGCGCGTCGATCTCAACACCCAGGTCGTCAATGAGGCCCGCCCGCTCCGCGCCGGTGAACCCCATCGCCAGCAGGACCAGATCGCACCGCAGCTCACGCTGGGTGCCGGGGACCGGCTCGAAGCGGCCGCCGGAGAACTCGACCTCGGTCAGCCGCAGTGCCCGCACCCGGCCGTCGGTGTCGCCAAGGAACTCCTGCGTGGAGACGGCGTACACCCGCTCGCCGCCCTCCTCGTGCGCGCTGGAGACGCGGAAGATCATCGGGTGGGTGGGCCACGGCTGGTGCTCGGGCCGCGCGGCGGGCGGCTGGGGCATGATCTCCAGCTGGGTGACGGACGCGGCGCCCTGGCGGTGCGCGGTGCCCAGGCAGTCGGCTCCGGTGTCGCCGCCTCCGATGATCACCACGTGCCGCCCGCGGGCGCTGATAGCGGGGTCGCCGGCACCGCCGTTACGCATGATGGCGGGGTCGGCGGCACCGCCGTTACGCATGAAGGCGGGGTCGTCACCGCCGGTACCCATGCTGGCGGTGACGGCGCGGTTGGCCAGCGGCAGGTATTCCATCGCCTGGTGGACGCCGGCCAGGCCGGCGCCGGGAACGGGCAGGCCACGCGGCACCGTCGCGCCGCCCGCGAGCACGATCGCGTCGTAGCCCGCCCGCAGGGCCGCGGCGGGCACGTCCACCCCGGCGTTGACCCCGCACACGAACTCGGTGCCCTCGGCCCGCATCTGGGCCAGCCGCCGCTCCAGGTGCCGCTTCTCCATCTTGAACTCGGGGATCCCGTACCGCAGCAGCCCGCCCGCCGCGTCCGCGCGCTCGTACACGGTGACGCCGTGGCCGACCCGGGTGAGCTGCTGGGCCGCGGCGAGCCCGGCGGGCCCGGACCCGACCACGGCGACCTTCTTCCCGCTCCGTGTGGCCGGGCGGGGCGGCCGCGGCGTCACCCATCCCTGGGCCCACGCCCGGTCGGCGATCTCCACTTCGACCTGCTTGATCGCCACAGGGTCGGCGCCAATGCCGAGCACGCACGCACTCTCGCACGGCGCAGGGCACAGCCTGCCCGTGAACTCGGGGAAGTTGTTGGTGGCGTGCAGCCGCTCGGCCGCCTCCCGCCAGTCCTGCCGCCAGACCAGGTCGTTCCATTCCGGGATCAGGTTCCCCAGCGGGCAGCCGGAGTGGCAGAACGGGATGCCGCAGTCCATGCAGCGGCCGGCCTGGCGTTCCAGCCGGGCCGCGCCGAACTCGGTGTACACCTCGCGCCAGTCCTGGATACGCACGTCCACCGGGCGGCGGCCGGGCGTCTCCCGCTGCGTGGTCAGGAATCCCTTCGGGTCGGCCATCCCGCCCTCACCCGTGTGCCGCGGCCATGACCGCCTCGTTCACGTCCCGGCCCTCCTGCTCGGCGCGGCTGGCAGCGTCCAGCACCCGCTTGTAGTCCTTGGGCATGACCTTGACGAACCGTGCGAGCGCCAGTTCCCAATCGGCCAGCAGCCGCCCGGCCACGACCGAGCCCGTCTCCGCCCGGTGCCGCTCCACCAGCTCGCGGAGCAGGGCTGCGTCGCCGTCATCGAGCGGCTCCAGATCCACCATCTCGGTGTTCACCCGGCCCAGATCGGGGTCGAGCAGGTAGGCGATCCCGCCGGACATCCCGGCCGCGAAGTTGCGCCCGATCCGGCCCAGCACCACCGCGGTCCCGCCGGTCATGTACTCGCAGCCGTGATCTCCGGTGCCCTCCGCGACCGCGGTGGCGCCGGAGTTGCGCACGCAGAACCGCTCCCCGACGATGCCGCGCAGGAATATCTCGCCGCCGGTGGCGCCGTAGCCGATCACGTTGCCGGCGATGATCTGCTCCTCGGCCAGGAACGGCGCCGCCGGGCCGGGCGCCACGATCAGCCGGCCTCCGGACAGCCCCTTGCCGAGATAGTCGTTGGCGTCGCCGGCCAGCCGCAGTGTGATACCAGGAGGCAGGAACGCGCCGAACGATTGCCCGGCCGACCCCTCGAACCGGACGTGGATCGTGTCATCGGCCAGCCCCTGGGCGCCCCAGCGCCGGGTCACCTCGTAGCCGAGCATCGTGCCGACGGTCCGGTTCACGTTCCGCACGGGCAGGTCGAGGACGACCGGCGTGCCGTCGGCCAGCGCGCCTTCGGCCAGCTGGATGAGGGTGTTGTCGAGCGCATGGTCGAGCCCGTGATCCTGGCTGGTCGTCCGGTGCCGGGCGGCACCGGCGGGCAGGCTGGGCACGTGCAGCACCGGCGCCAGGTCGAGCCCGGCTGCCTTCCAGTGCCCGACCGCCCGCGCGGTGTCCAGCAGGTCGGCGCGGCCGATCGCCTCGTCCAGCGTGCGGAAGCCGAGCGCGGCCAGGTACTCACGCAGCTCCTGCGCGATGAACTCGAAGAAGCTGACCACGAACTCGGGCCTGCCGGTGAACCGCTTGCGCAGCTCGGGGTTCTGGGTGGCCACCCCGACCGGGCAGGTGTCGAGGTGGCAGACCCGCATCATGACGCAGCCGGAGACCACCAGCGGCGCGCTGGCGAAGCCGAATTCCTCGGCGCCGAGCAGGGCAGCGACGAGGACGTCGCGGCCGGTCTTGAGCTGGCCGTCGGCCTGCACGACGATCCGGTCCCGCAGGCCGTTGCGCAGCAGGGTCTGCTGGGTCTCGGCGAGCCCGAGTTCCCACGGCGCCCCCGCGTGCTTGATGCTGGTCAGCGGCGCGGCGCCGGTGCCGCCGTCGTGCCCGGAGATGAGCACCACGTCGGCGTGCGCCTTGGAGACCCCGGCCGCGACCGTGCCCACGCCGACCTCCGCGACCAGCTTGACGTGGACCCGGGCGCGCGGGTTGGCGTTCTTCAGGTCGTGGATCAGCTGGGCGAGGTCCTCGATCGAGTAGATGTCGTGATGCGGCGGCGGCGAGATCAGGCCGACGCCGGGCGTCGAGTACCGGGTCTTCGCGATCCACGGGTACACCTTGTGGCCGGGAAGCTGGCCGCCTTCGCCCGGCTTGGCGCCCTGCGCCATCTTGATCTGCAGGTCGTCGGCGTTGACCAGGTACTCGCTGGTCACCCCGA
>DAITAE010000395.1:0-4842 GCA_036824445.1 Streptosporangiaceae bacterium
CGGCATGCTGCGGCGGCTGGGGCTGGACGGCTACGCCGACCTGTTCCGCGCCGACCACACCGCCTTCGGTGATCTGGCCGGGAAGGTGCGCCAGTGGTGGGACCTCGGCGAGCTGGAGCGACTCTACGGCCAGTTCCTCGACGCTCACGGCCCGCTGCTGCGCCGGTGGCGTGCGCACCCGGCGGGCGGGCGGGAGGCCTTCGCCGACTACGTCCGGCTGCTCACCGACTGGCGGCAGCTGCCCTACCTCGATCCCGGCCTGCCGGCCGAGTTGCTGCCCGCGAACTGGATCGGGCTCCGCGCGGCCGAGCTCTTCTTTACGCTGCGGGCTCAGCTCGAGGAGGCCGCCCGGGCCCACGTGACTGCCGTGATCAGCGAGTGACGGCGATGCCCTGCAGCTCGACCAGGGCCGCGGGATCCCAGAGCCGGTGCACGCCGACGGCGGCCATGGCGGGGTACTCGCGGCCGACCAGCCTGCGCCAGACCTCCCCGATCTGGCGCGCATGGCCGCGGTAGTCGTCTAGGTCGACGGCGTAGACGGTGACCGAAACCAGGTCCGCCGGCTGCCCGCCGGCGGCCCGCAGCGCGGTCAGCAGGTTGCCGAGGGCGCGCTCGAACTGCTCCACCACGCCGGAGCCCACGATCTGCCCCCCGGCGTCCAGCGCGGTCTGCCCGGCCAGGAACGCCAGCCGGCTCGCGGTCACCGACACCACGTGCGAGAAGCCGGACGGCCTGCCCAGCTCGGCGGGATTGATCCGATCGATGGCCACGCTCCTGCGTATCACGCGGCAGCGCGGCGGGGCCACCCCTTTATATCGTCTTCTTGACGACCGTATTATTAGCGACATAGCCTTAACCTCAGCCGGCCCGGTGGCGGGCACGGCCGGACCCAGGGGAGGCAGGGCCAGTGCGCATCGCGGTGGTCGGCGGCGGTCCGGGAGGGCTGTACTTCTCCGCGCTGGCCAAGCAGCTGAACCCGCGGCACGAGATCACCGTGTGGGAGCGGAACGCCCCGGACGATACGTTCGGCTTCGGCGTGGTGTTCTCCGACGAGACGCTCGGCGGCATCGAGCACGCCGACACAGCCATCTTCGGTGCCATGGAGCGGGAGTTCGCCCGCTGGGATGACATCGACGTGCACTACCGGGGCACCGTCATCACCTCTGGTGGGCACGGCTTCGCCGCGATGAGCCGCCAGCGGCTGCTGGGCATCCTGCAGCAGCGGTGCGCGCAGCTGGGGGTCCGCATCCTGTTCCGGGCGCCGGCGCTGGACCCGGTGCGGCTATCCGCCGGCTACGACCTGGTGGTGGCGGCCGATGGGGCCAACTCCCAGATCCGCACCGCCTTCGCCGGCGCCTTCCAGCCCAGCCTGGAAGCCCGGCGCTGCAAATACATCTGGCTCGGCACCGACCTGGTCTTCGACGCGTTCAAGTTCTATGTCCTTGACACGCCCTGGGGGGCGATGCAGGTCCACGGCTATCCCTACAGCCGGGACGCGAGCACCTTCATCCTCGAACTGCACGACGACGTCTGGCGGCGCGCCGGGTTCGCCGACCGCACGGCCGGCCCGCTGCCGCCGGGACACAGCGACGAGGCGTCGATCGCCCTCATCCGCGATCTGTGCGCCGATGTGCTCGCCGGGCACAAGATCATCGGCAACAACTCCCAGTGGGTGAACTTCACCACGGTCCGCTGCGCCACCTGGCGGCACCGCAACATCGTGCTGCTCGGCGACGCGGCGCACACCGCCCATTTCTCCATCGGCTCCGGCACCAAGCTGGCCATGGAGGACGCGCTCGCGCTCGCGGCCTGCCTGCATGAGCACCCGGACGTGCCCGCGGCGCTGACCGCCTACCAGGCGGAGCGCCAGCCGGTGGTCGCCTCCACCCAGCGTGCGGCGCAGGCCAGCCTGGAGTGGTTCGAGAACATCGGCCAGTACACCGACCAGGACCCGGCCCAGTTCGCGTTCAACATCATCACCCGCAGCCGCCGGGTGACCTACGACAACCTGCGGCTGCGTGATCCGGAGTTCGTCGCCGGGCTCGACAGGTGGTTCGCCGGTGCCCAGGAGCCTCCGGCCCCCGACGCGTGCCCGCCGATGTTCCAGCCCGGGCGCATCGGGCGGCTGGAGCTCGCCAACCGGGTCATCGTCTCGCCGATGGACATGTACAGCGCCCGCGACGGCGTGCCCGGTGACTTCCACCTCGTGCACCTGGGCAGCAAGGCGCTCGGCGGGGCCGGCCTGGTGATGACCGAGATGGTGTGCGTGTCGGCGGAGGGCAGGATCAGCCCGGGCTGCGCCGGCCTGTACACGCCCGGGCAGGAGGCCGCGTGGCGGCGGATCGTCGATTTCGTGCACGCCGGGACCACCGCACGGATCGGTGTCCAGCTCGGTCATTCCGGCCGCAAGGGCTCGACGCGGCTGATGTGGGAGGGCATCGACGAGCCGCTCGCCGAAGGCAACTGGGAGGTGTGCGGCCCGTCGCCGCTGAAGTATTCCCCGGCCAGCCAGGTCCCGCGCGAGCTGACGGCGGGCGAGCTGGCCGGCATCACCGCCCAGTTCACCAGCGCGGCGCGGGCGGCGGCCCGGGCCGGGTTCGACCTGCTCGAACTGCATTGCGCGCACGGCTACCTGCTGTCCTCCTTCCTGTCCCCGCTCGCCAACCGGCGCACCGACCGCTACGGGGGATCGCTGGCCGGGCGCCTGCGGTACCCGCTGGAGGTCTTCGACGCGATCCGTGCGGCGTGGCCGGCCGACCGCCCGATGACGGTGCGGATCTCCGCGACCGACTGGCATGACGGCGGCGTCGGCGCCGACGAGGCGGTCGAGATCGCCCGGGCCTTCGCCGAGCACGGGGCAGACGGCATCGACGTGTCCACCGGGCAGGTGGTCAGCGACGAGCGGCCGGCGTTCGGGCGCAGCTACCAGACCCCGTACGCGGACCGGATCCGCAACGAGATCGGCCGCAAGTACGGTGTGGCGGTGATCGCCGTCGGTGCCATCTCGTCCTACGACGACGTCAACTCGATCATCCTGGCGGGCCGGGCCGACTTCTGCGCCCTGGGCAGGGCGCACCTCTACGACCCGCAATGGACGCTGCACGCGGCGGCCGAGCAGGGCTACGCAGGGCCGGCCGCCCGCTGGCCCGACCCCTTCGCCGCCGGCAGCCGCAGGCCCCAGACCGGCCGTACCGACGGCCCCCGGCCGCGTCTTGAGCTGGTCCGGGCCGGCCCGCGGGGAACCGCGCACGCGCGCTGGAGGCCCCAGCAGGACGGCCGGGCGTGACCGCCTTCGCCCTGGCCGCGGGGCAGCAGGCGTTCGCTGCCGAGGTCCGCGACCTGGGCGCGCGCGAACTCCGGCCCATCGCGGAGGCCGGTGAGCCGGGCCGGGTCAACCGCGAGCTGATCAAGGCCATGGGCCGGCTCGGCCTGCTGGCGCGGCTGTTTCCCGGCGTGGCCGGCGGGCAGCCCTCGCGGGAGGCACCAGCGACCGACCTGTGCCTGCTGCGCGAGTCGCTGGCCACCCAGACCACGGAGGCGGAGACGGCACTGGCGCTGCAGGGGCTGGGCAGCTACCCCGTGCTGCAGTCCGGCCGGGCCGGGCAGGTGCGCCGCTGGCTGCCCGCCGTGGCCGCCGGGGACGCGGTGGCCGCGTTCGCGCTGTCGGAGCCCGGGGCGGGATCGGATGCGGCGGCGCTGGAGCTGGCGGCCGAGCCGGACGGGAACGGGTGGCGGCTGACCGGCGAGAAGATGTGGATCTCCAACGCGCCCGAGGCGGACTTCTACACCGTGTTCGCGCGGACCACGGCCGGTGCCGGGGCGCGCGGGGTGAGCGCGTTCGTGGTCCCGGCCGGCCGGCCCGGCCTGTCCGGGGAACACCTGGACATGGTGAGCCCGCACCCGATCGGCATACTCAGCTTCGACGGGGTGCCCGTGCTCGGCGACGAGCTGCTGGGCGAACGGGACCGCGGGTTCGCGGTGGCGATGCGGACGCTCGACTTGTTCCGCCCGAGCGTCGGCGCCTTCGCGGTGGGCATGGCGCAGGCGGCGCTGGACGCCGCGGTGGCGCACGCCAGCACCAGGGCCGCGTTCGGCGGCCTGCTGAAAGACCAGCAGGCGGTGGCGCACCTGCTGGCCGAGATGGCGACCAGGACGGAGGCCGCCCGGCTGCTGGTCTATTCCGCGGCCGCCGCGCTCGACGCCGGCGCCGTGGTCGCGGGCCGCTCGGCCATGGCCAAGCTGTTCGCCACCGAGACGGCCCAGTTCGTGGTGGACGCCGCGGTGCAGATCCATGGCGCGCGCGCACTGCAGCGGGGCCACCTGCTCGAGCACCTGTACCGCGAGGTCCGGTCCCCGCGCATCTACGAGGGCGCCTCCGAGATCCAGCGCACCATCATCGCCCGCGAGCTGCTGCGGGAGGGCGGGGCCCGCTGAACGGCGGCCGCCGTTTCAGCGGCCCTGCCAGCGGGGCTCGCGGCCGGCGGTGAAGGCGGCGTGGAACTCCGCGTAGTCCTGGCCGGTCATCAGCAGCGCCTGCGTCGTCGCCTCCAGCTCCAGCGCCGCGGACAGGCTCATGTCCTGCTCGCGGGTGAGCAGGGCCTTCGTCTGCGCGTAGGCCTGGGCCGGCCCGTCCGCCAGCCGTCTGGCCAGCCGGTCCACCGCCCCCTCCAGCTCGTCGTCGCCCACCAGCTCGCTGATCAGGCCGATCCGTTCGGCCTGCGCGGCGTCGATCGTGTCGCCGAGCATGAGCAGCTGGGTCGCCCGGCCCAGGCCCACCAGCCGGGGCAGCAGGTAGGCGGCGCCCATGTCCCCGCCGGACAGGCCCACCTTGGTGAACAGGAA
>DAITAE010000396.1:0-4833 GCA_036824445.1 Streptosporangiaceae bacterium
GGCGGCGGCGGCCAGGAAGCGGTCCAGGTCGAAGTGGTGAACGCAGTTGAACGCGGTGACCAGGTCGAGGCACCCGGGCCGTAGCGGCAGCTCCTCGGCGGCTGCCAGCAGCGGCATCACCTCGCGGGCGCGGCCGCGCGGGCCGGTCCTGAGCTGTGCCAGCATGGCCGCCGAGAGATCGCACCCGGCCAGGAGCGACCCGTGCGGCAGCAACCCGCGCAGCAGCCGGGTGTACCGTCCCGTCCCGCAGCCGATGTCCAGGCCGGTGACGGGCCGGCCGGGCAGGAACTGGCCGATCGCGTGCACCGGGGCCTCGTCGGTCGTGCGCAGCGATTCATAGACGGTGGCTACCCGCTCGAAATGGCCATCCACACTCACCTGTGGCACCTCCCCTCGCTAGGGCCGCTTGGCGACCATCATCTCCTTGCCTTTCATAGTTCACCTACTGTTCACTCGCACGATAAGCCATGAGCCTTGCTTCGCCGAGAGATCGTCTGCGGCCAGCGGCGGAATCTGGGCCCGCCCAGGTGGCCCTGCACTCTGCGGCGGTGCAGGGCTGGCCGTCGCCTGATCCCGCGTCGGGCCTGGCCGCCCGCGACCACAGCCCATCGCTGCCTGATCCCGTGGTCCCCGGTGGTCCGGGGGCTGCAGTGGCCGGAGTAACGCTGGGCGGCGAGATGATGAACGAACTCCAAACGGCCTGGGATGGGGAGGTGAGGCCGTGCCGGATCGCGCTGCGGGCCGCTGGCGAGGATGGCAGCGGACGCTTCCCGTGATGCGGGGAGTGCTGCCCATTGAGCGGTCCCGGGTACCGGCGGATGTACTGGCGGGATTCACGCTGGCCGCCCTTGGCATCCCGGAGGTCCTGGGCTACGCCAGGATCGCCGGGATGCCGGTCGTGACTGGCCTGTACACGCTGCTCCTGCCGATTGCCGTGTTCGCCGTCCTTGGCTCGTCACGCCACCTCGTCGTGGCCGCCGACTCGGCAACCGCCGTCATCCTCGCAGCCGCCCTCACCGGCCTGGCGGTGGCGGGGTCGGAGCGATATGTCCGGCTGGCCGGGATGGCGGCCCTGCTGGTCGGCGGGATGCTCCTGCTTGCCCGGCTGACCCGGCTCGGGTTCGTGGCGAATTTCCTGTCCCGTACGGTGCTGGTTGGATTTCTGGCCGGCGTCGGGATTCAGGTGGCTGTCGGCCAACTCCCCGACATGCTCGGGGTCACTGCCGCGGGCCAGGAGACCCTTACCAAGCTGCTGAGGGTCGTGCGCGCGCTCCCGGACACACACCGGGCAGACGTGGCAGTGTCGATCGGGGTCATCGTGATCGTGCTCGCCGCGCGCAGGATCACCCGCCAGATCCCCGGCCCGCTGATCGCGGTGATCATCGCGATCGTCGTGAGCTGGGCCGCCGACCTGGCCAGCCACGGCGTGGCCGTCGTCGGCCCCGTCCCACGCGGGCTGCCGACCCTGGGCCTGCCGGCCCTGGGCTGGCATGATGCCGCCGCGCTGCTCGGCGCCGCGCTGTCGATGTTCGTGGTCATCCTCGCCCAAAGCGCGGCCACCTCGCGTGCCTACGCCATGAAGTACGAGGAGGCATTCAGCGAGGACACCGACCTGGTTGGCCTGGGAGCTGCCAACGTTGCCGCCGCGTTCTCCGGCACGTTCGTCGTCAACGGGAGCCCGACCAAGGCGCAGATAGTCGACAGCGCAGGCGGCCGGAGCCAGCTCGCCCAGCTCACCACCGCCAGCGTGGTCCTCATCGTGCTGCTGCTGCTCACCGGGCCGCTCGCTTACTTGCCGAACGCCGCCCTGGCGGCGGTGGTCTTCCTCATCGCCATCGACCTGATTGACGTCGGCGGGATGCGCCGCATCCTGGCCGTCCGCAAACCCGAGTTCGCCGTTGCCGTGCTCACCACGGCCGCGGTGGTCGTGCTGGGGGTCGAGTACGGCATCGCACTGGCCGTCGTTGCCTCGGTCGTTGACCACCTGCGCCACAGCTACAGTCCACGCAACTACGTCCTGGTGAAGTCACCGGCCGGACACTGGAAGCCCACCCCGGTCGTGCCGGGTGCCCGGACCGAGGAGGGGCTGGTGGTCTACCGATTCGGCACCAGCCTCTACTACGCCAATGCTTCCAAGCTCCTCGAAGACGTCTCGGCCCTGGCCGGCCACGATGGCCCGCTGCGATGGATCATTTTCGACTGCGCGGCCATCGGGGACGTCGACTACACCGCATCCGTGGTCCTCAGCAGAATCCTTGAGCACGTCCACCGGCAGCACATCCGGTTCGTCGTCAGCAGCGTCCTCAGCCCGGTGCGCCAGCAGCTCGACCGCTACGGCATCAGCGCAGTCCTTGGCCCCGGCGCCTACTACGACACCCCCGGCGAAGCACTCGAGGCCTTCCACGCCGCAGTGCCGGCGGCCGGCGACCGAAAAGAACCAGACGGAGACGCCCGGTGACGCGGCTCAAGCCTGGCTACTCCTCGTCCGCCACCGGGATCGACAGGTGCTGATGCACCAGCTGCCACTGGCCGTCGCGCCGCTCGAAGACACGGGTGCCGCGAGAGCGGGTTTCGCCGCCGTCGGCAGCGATCCGGTCCAGGCCCCACGCCACGGCCAGGTCGCCATCCGTTCTGACAGTGAGATCGGGAATGTCAAAATCAATGCGCCCGGATGACGACGCGAGGCCGCGGCGGCACACCTCGCGGACCTCGTCGATGCCGGTGTACTGCAGCGGTCCCGCCTGCTCGTAGGACACGATGTCCGGCGCGATGTGCTCCATCAGCCCGCCAAGGTCCTTCGTCGCCGTGCGGTCGAACCACTGCTCGTGCACCGCTCGCACCTGGGCGGCAGAGACCTCCGGCGGCTCCGGCGCGTCGGCGAAGGAGTGGTGCTCATGGGCGACCGTCCACCGGCCGTCGGCCTTGCGCAGGCCGATGGTGAGCCGCAGCCGCTGGTCCGGCCGCCGCTCGAGCTGCCCGGGCGTGCCGCACCGCAACAGCGCGAACGCGAACGCCACGTCCGCGCCTGCCGTGATGTCCAGCGACTCGATCTCGAACACCGCGCCGGAGGCCTGCCATTCGAAGAATCCCGGCCAGGTCTCGCAGTAGGCGTCGATGCCGCGGACACCCTGCTCCGGCGGCGGGACGTCAAACATGACGATGTCGGGGGCGTGGTCGGCGAGCACGGTGGGCAGGTCGCCGTCGTGGACGGCGGCGGCCCAGCGCTCGATCAGGTCGCGGATCTCCTGTTCGCCGGTCATGTCGGTTCCTCCTCGTATCCGGTTCTCACCCGTGGAACCCTGCCGGGCGCGCGTATTCATCGCGACCCTGCAAGATGGACGCATGACCGCGCCCGCCGCGCTGCTCGACGCCGCGCGCTCCGGCGACGCCAGCGCCTTCGAGCAACTGGTGGCGCCGTACCGCGCCGAGCTTCAGGCGTACTGCTACCGGATGCTCGGCTCGCTGCACGACGCCGAGGACGTGGTGCAGGAGTCGCTCGTGCGCGCATGGCGCACCGTCGGGGGCCTCGACGAGCGCGGGTTCGTCCGTGCGTGGCTCTACAAGATCGCGACCAACCGGTGCCTCACCGCGATCGACCAGCGCGGCCGGCGCGCGCTGCCCGTGGACGTCTCGCCCGGCGCCCCTACGACCGAGGTCAGCTGGCTCGAGCCCTACCCCGACATCTCGCCCGAGGCGCGTTACCTCGCCCGCGAGAGCGTCGAGCTCGCGTTCGTCGCGGCGTTGCAGCACCTGTCTGCGATCCAGCGGGCGGCGCTGATCCTCCGCGAGGTGCTCGGCTTCTCCGCGGCCGAGGTGGCCGAGCAGCTCGGCACGTCCACCGCCTCGGTCAACAGCGCGCTGCAACGGGCGCGCAAGGCGATGGATTCGACCGCGCCGACCCAGCAGACGGTGCTGCGCGACCTCGGTAATGCGGCCGTCGACGACATCGTCACGCGCTGGTCCGACGCCTGGGAGGCCGGCGACGTCGACGCGATCGTCGCGATGCTCGCCGACGACGCGCGCTACTCGATGCCGCCGCTGCCCAAGTGGTATCGCGGCAAGGACGAGATCCGCTCCTTCTTGGTTCGGGGCCCGCTGCAATCGCGCTGGCGATTCCAGCCCACCACGGCCAACGGCCAGCTCGCGTTCGGCACTTATTTGTGGGATGACGCCGCGGGGACGTACGCTCCTGGCGGCCTCGATGTCCTCACGCTGCGTGACGGATGGGTCGCCGAGATCGTCGCCTTCCTCACCGCCGACCTCACCCGTTTCGGGTTGCCGGCGCGCATCCGTCGGTAGCCGGAATCCGCTTAACGGGACGCGAGCGGATCCCCGGGTGTCGGGCTCGGGGGCGCGTGCGTGCCTTACCAGCGACCCCAGTGCACGACCTCGTCGAAGGGCCGGCGGTTGGGCTCGGTGAGCGGCCGTAGCGGCCGGCCGGCCGGGTAGCCTAGGCCGATCAGGTAGGTGGCGAGGTAGCCGGCGGGGAATCCCAGGACCCGCTGCGCCTGCTCCTGGTCGTCGACTGCCGAGTGGCCAGAGCCGATGCCGAGGTCGGCCGCCGCCAGCATCATGGTGACGGTTGCCTGGCCAAAGTCATACATCAGCAGGTCACGGCTCCGTCCGTCCTCGGGCTGCTTGGCCACCAAGGCGATCGTCGCCGCCGACCGGGCGATGTGCCTGCCGCCTCGGTCCCAGACCTTCGCCAGCTCGGTCAGCTGGTCGCGGCCGGTGACGACCACGAAGTTCCACGGCTGCCCGTTTCCCGCTGACGGCGCCCGCCGGCCCGCCTCCAAGATCCGCTCGAGATCCTCGCGGGCGATCGGCTGGCCG
>DAITAE010000018.1:0-18746 GCA_036824445.1 Streptosporangiaceae bacterium
CCTCCGCTGGGAACATCTCCGCCGGGGAATATCTCCCGCCGCCGACAGGCTCCTCTCAACAGGCCTCGGTGTGGCCCTCGCCGATCTCAATGTGACCCAGATAACTTTAGCTGCTCAAGGATTGAGCCGATAAAGGGTTGACTCCATCAACAAGGGATGCTTAAGGTTGAGTTGCTCAACTATTGAGGGTCTCAGGCATGTGATGCCTACCTGTAAGTGTCTGGATACGGAGGGTGCTGATGGGAACCGGGGACAGCGCCAGCGACCAGATGGATACCGAGATCCTCGAATCCATGGCCGAGCTGTTCGCTTCGATGCTCACGCGGGCGGAAGAGGTAGCGCAGCGGTTCGGTGTGCCGATCTTCTTCCTCAAGGCGCTGCAGCGGCTGGACTGCCCGATGGCGATGAAGGACCTCGGCCAGCGGATGCGCTGTGACCCATCCTTCGTCACCAACATCGCCGACATGCTGGAAAAGCGGGGGCTGGCCACCCGGGAGAGCGATCCGGCCGACCGTCGGGTCAAGCGGATCGTGCTCACCCCGGCCGGAATGGAGCTGAGGCGGCGGCTGGAGAACGAGATCATGGCGAATCTGCCCTGGCGCCAGGCGCTCGACCCCGATGAGCGCGCCCACCTGCTGGGCTTGCTCCGCAAGATCGTCCCGGCTGCGGCCGCCCAGGCGGGGACCGTCTCGCACACGCCCGCCAAGCACAGTGCCGCCATGTACGGAGAGGAGGTGACCGAGGTCCTGGTCAGCGCGCCGGTCAGCGGCGCGGACAGCTAACGGGGCCTGAGCCTTTCCGGCGACAGTCGCTACCCCCGGCGGAATCATGAACCGCCAGTGGCTGTTTCTCCTTCTCACACCAAGCTTCCGTGCGCGGCAGCACCCGTGCCGCGGCGCGGGTTCAGTACGGCCTTCAACAAGGAGGATGGCATGTCATCCGCACAACCCCTTGCCGGGCGGACCGGCGCCGACACCGTCGGCGCTAATCCCGGTTCCCGTCACCTCGGCCTGGCGTTGCTGGTCATCGCCACCGCCCAGCTGATGGTGATCTTGGACGCGACCATCGTCAACGTCGCGCTCCCCGACATCCAGCGCGCACTCGGCTTCAGCGGGTCCGGCCTGGAGTGGGTCGTTAACGCCTACGCGCTCACGTTCGGCGGCCTGCTGCTGCTCGGCGGCCGGGCCGGCGACATCCTCGGCAGGCGCCGGGTCTTCATCGCCGGGGTCATCCTGTTCTCGGCGGCCTCCCTGCTCGGCGGGTTCGCCAACAGCCAGGCATGGCTGCTGGGCGCGCGTGCTCTCCAGGGAGTGGGCGGGGCCATCGTCGCCCCGGCCGCGCTGTCCCTGGTCGCCACCACGTTCCCGGAGGGCCGGCCGCGCAACCGGGCGATGGGCGTGTACGCGGCGATGAGCATCGCCGGTGCCGCCGTCGGCCTGATCGCCGGCGGCCTGCTGACCACGTACCTGTCCTGGCGGTGGGTGTTCTTCGTCAACGTGCCGATCGGCATCGCCGTCGCCCTGGCGGCGCCGCGGGCGCTCGGCGACTCCAAGCCGCACCCCGGCCGGTTCGACCTGCCGGGCGCGATCACCGGCACGCTCGGCCTCGCCGCCCTGGTGTACGGCCTGTCCAACGCTGCCACCAGCCCGAACGGCGTCTCGCACTGGGGCGACACGAAGGTGGTGGCCTCGCTGGTGGGGGCCGTGGTGCTGCTCGCCTCGTTCATCATCATCGAGTCCCGCAGCAAGCATGCGCTGATGCCGCTGCGGATCTTCCGCAACCGCAACCGGTCGGGGGCGTACCTGATCATGCTGTGCGTGGGCACCGCGATGTTCGGGATGTTCTTCTTCCTGACCCTGTTCGTGCAGAACGTCTGGGGCTACAGCGCGCTGAAGACCGGCGTGGCCTACCTGCCGATGGTCGGCATGATCATGCTCATGGCCGGGGTCAGCGCCCAGCTCGTGCCCCGGATCGGTGCCCGGCCGCTGCTGCTGGCCGGCTCGCTGATCGGTGCCGGCGGCATGCTCTGGCTGTCCCAGATCAACGAGAACAGCACCTACGTCGGCGGCCTGCTCGGCCCGATGATGGTCACCGCCGCGGGCCTGGGCATGCTGTTCATGCCGCTGACCCTGGTCGCCCTGTCCAAGGTGGATGACCGGGACGCCGGCCTGGCCTCCAGCCTGCTCAACACCGGGCAGCAGGTCGGCGGCGCGATCGGTCTGGCCCTGCTCGGCACGGTGGCCTGGACCGTGGTGGCAAACAGCATCCATGCCCAGGCCAGCGCGGCCGCGGCAGCGGCCGCCAAGGCGGGACAGTCGGCTCAGGCTGCGGCGGGAGGCCACATTCCGGCGGCGATCTACAATCACGCGCTGTCGGTCGGCTTCTCCCGCGGGTTCCTGGTCTCGGCCGGGATCGCGCTGCTCGGGTTCCTGGTCACGGTGGTGACGATCCGGGTCAAGCGTTCGGACCTCGCCGGTGCGCAGGAGACCATGGCGGCATCTATCGAGCCGACGGCCCAGCCGGCCGAGGCCCGGTAACGGCGCGGCCCGGCCAAGGGGTTGCGCGGCCGGGGGATGCGGCGGGAACCCCCGCCCGTCCCCCGGCCGCTGTTATCTGCGCCACAAAACAGATCCCGGGCGGTATGTGCCGCGCACGAGTGGGAAGAGCAGCATGCACACAACACGTCGGCGCCACTGCCACATCGCGCCGCACGCGGGGAGCCGTTGACCCCACCGGTTAAAACTATTAAATTGATCGAGATAATAGGAATATCTCGCTTGCGCTGAGGAGGTCACCCCCCGTGGCCTTGCCGGATTTCCTTGTGATCGGTGCCCCCAAAGCCGGCACCACCGCGCTGCATGTGGCCCTGGCCAGCCATCCCGAGCTGTTCATGTCCCCCGTCAAGGAACCGAAGTTCTTCCTCACCGACGGCCCCCCGCTGCGGCGCGGCGGGGGCCCCGGCGACGTGCAGACGTACCGGGAACACGTCTGGCGGCGGGAGGCCTACGAGGCGCTGTTCGGTGCCGCGCCGCCCGGCACGCTGCGCGGCGAGTCCACCCCCTTCTACCTGTACGACCGTCAGGCACAGCAGCGGATCCGCGCACTGATCCCCAGCGCCAGGCTGATAGCGGTACTGCGTGACCCGGTCGAGCGGGCGCACTCCAACTGGACGCACCTGTGGTCGGCCGGGCTGGACCCGATCGGCGACTTCCCCGCCGCCTGCGCGGCCGAGGACCGCCGGGTCGCGGCTGGCTGGGCCCCCTTCTGGCACTACACGCGGCTCGGCCGGTACGGCGAGCAGCTTGACCACCTGCTCACCGTGTTCCCCCGCGAGCAGGTCTTCGTCCTCCGCTACCGCGACCTGGTGGACGCGCCGACCCAGGCGCTGGACGCGATCTGCTCCTTCCTGGGCGTCCGGCCAGGGATCATCTCGCAGGTGCCGCGCGAGAACGTCACGGCCCACCCGGAGCACTCCCCCAGCCACCGTGCCGTTTCCCTCGTGTTGCGCTCGGCTGCAACCGCTGGCCGCCACCTGCCGGGCGCCGCGGGCACCGCCCTCACCCAGCCGCTCGAACGGTACCTCCAGCGCAGCGCGCGCCCCCGCCAGCCCTTGACCTGGCAGCAGCGGCAGCAGGTGCTGGCCTACCTCGAGGACGATTTCCCGCTGCTCGAGAAGATCACGGAGAGCGACTTCAGCGACTGGCTGCGGCCCAGGGACCGGTCCGGCGGACAGGTCGGTAGCCGGCCGGCCGGCCAGTACCAGGCGCGCAACGGCCTGCCCGCGCCCACCGCCGACCACGGTTAGCCGCTCGCCCGGCGGGCACCCACCGACCTCGCTAACGCAGCTCCGTCCGCAGCTCGTGGGCCCCATCGGGCCGGGTCATCTCGTAGTAGAGCCGGTGCCGGCCGTCGCCGAGCGGAAGGATGTCCAGGTAGCGCAGCCCGCGCCCGGCGTAGGGTGACTCGGCGGCGGCGGTGCTGCCGAGCGCGGCCAGCGCGGCGGGTTCGACGCCGGTGGCGATCCCCGTCCGCTCCTCGTAGTTCTCAACGGCGGTGGCCCGGCCGTCGTAGAAGGCGGCGATCATGGCGCCCGCGGTGGTGTCCGCATAACACACCGCGCTGACCCGGGTTCCCCTGGCATCCCACAGGCCGGACCGGCCGCTCAGGGCTGTGCCGTGCCAGACCCAGTCCAGCCCGTCATCGCTGGTGGCGTACTCGGTGACCATCTGGTCGGCCTCGGCGGGATCGGCCAGCGGATGGCACGACGTCCAGAGGTGCCAGCCGCCGCCGCGGTGCCGGATCACCGGATCCTTCACCCCGGTCTTGGCGTCGCCAGGCAGCACCACCAGGCGCTCGCGGACGTCGAACCGGGATGGGTCGCTGGCCTCCAGCAGCTCGACCCGCCAGTGCTTGGTCCCCGGCGTGGCACAACTCAGGTACAGCCGCCACCGCCCGGCCGGGGTATGGACCAGGCAGGGCCGTTCCAGCGACTCCGCCTGCATCCATTCCCGCCTGATGGTCGCCACGGTCTCGAAGCGCACCCCGTCGGCCGAGCGCGCGATGGCCACGGCGTAGCCGCGGCCATCGCCCAGCGGCCGGCGCAGGCGGTAGGCGAGGTAGATCCCCTCCTCGGTAAGCACCGCGCTTGGCGCGCCCGCCCAGTATCCCGGCCCGGCCCCGGGCGGGGTGATCACGACCGACGACTCCTCCAGGCGGGGCAGCAGGCTTGCCGGCCACGCAGCATATTCTCTGTTAATCATATCGGAATAATAGACAACTTGCGCTCCTCGGGGATGCTAAGCCGATCGCGGGGAGATGGTGCCCAGTCCCATGACTGCTAGCGAAGGTACTCCCTGACGGCCGGGTGCACGTGCGGGATACCGCGAGCATCCGGCCAAAAGGGGCCGTGCTGCGGGCACTAGGGTCACAGGAGGCACCGACGCCGGGAGGATCCGCGATGCTGGACGGCCGCATGCTCATCGATGCCCACCTCCACCCGGCCCGGCTCCCGACGCTCAAGCCCGCCTGGCTGGACTGGGCGCACCAGTTCGGGCAGCCCGGCTGGGAGGAGGTGTATGACGCCGAGGGCACGGTCATCCCGCGCGCGTTCGATGACCTGATGGAGTCCGAAGGTGTCGATCACGCCCTCCTGCTGTGCGAGTACAGCCCGAAGGTGACCGGCATCCAGCCGGTCGAGGAACTGCTGCCGATCATCAAGCAGAACCCGGCCCGGTTCGCGTTCCTCTCTAACATCAATCCGCACCTGCACTACCCGGTGGCCGCCGAGCTCACCCGCCAGCTTGGGCTGGGTGCCGTGGGCCTGAAGGTGCACCCGGTGCACGGCGGGTTCAGCGCCGCCGACCCGATGCTCTATCCCGCCTACCAGGTCTGCGCGGAGGCAGGCCTGCCGGTGGTGGTCCACTGCGGCACCAGCTCGTTCCCTGGTTCGGACAACTCCCTGGCCGCCCCCGACCGCCTCCTGCCGGTGGTGCGCGACTTCCCCGGCCTGACCATCGTCCTCGCGCACGGCGGGCGGGGCTGGTGGTACGACGCCGCGGCGTCCCTGGCCCTGCTGTACGAGAACGTGTGGATCGAGCTGTCCGGGCTGCCCCCGCACCGGCTCCCCGACTACTACGCGCGCTTCGGCCTGCGGCGGCTCGCCCGCAAGCTCATCTTCGGCACCGACTGGCCGGGGGTGCCCGGCATCGCCCGCAACGCCCGCGCGGTCGCCGCGCTCGATCTCGGCGATGACCTGCTGGCGGCGGTGCTGGCCGGGAACGCCCTGGCCGTCTACCCCCCGCTGGGCCAGTAGCCGATATGCTACAGATGCTTGACGCGGCGCTAGAAAGATGTTGAGAATAGAGGCACAGCCAACGAAATCTCCTGCTGCCGGTCTCTGAAATCCCGGCCCTGAAGGTGGCGTGCCATGCCCGGCGTACCGGCGGTGTCGTTCGACACCGAGCCGAGCCGTTACCGCCACCTGCGGCTGGAGACCGAGGGCGAGATCGCATGGATCGTGCTCGCCGTCGACGAGGCGGCCGGCCTGCGCCCCGGTTACGAGCTCAAGCTCAACTCCTACGACCTGGGGGTCGACATCGAGCTGGCCGACGCGGTGCAGCGGCTGAGGTTCGAGCAACCGCAGGTGCGGGCCGTGATCATCACCGGCGGGCTGGACAAGGTGTTCTGCGCGGGCGCCAACATCCGGATGCTCGCCCAGTCGGAGCACTGGTGGAAGGTGAACTTCTGCAAGTTCACGAACGAGACGCGGGCCGCGATCGAGGACGCGACCGACCACTCCGGCCAGACCTATCTCGCGGCGGTCAACGGCACCGCCGCCGGCGGCGGATACGAGCTCGCCCTCGCGTGTGACGAGATCATCCTGGTCGACGACGGCTCGACGGCGGTCTCGATGCCGGAGGTGCCGCTGCTGGCGGTGCTGCCGGGCACGGGCGGGCTGACTCGGCTGGTGGACAAGCGCGGTGTCCGCAAGGACCTCGCCGACGTGGTCGCCACCCGCAGCGAGGGGGTCCGTGGCCGGACCGCGCAGGCCTGGCGGCTGGTCGACCGGGTCGCACCGCCGAGCCGCTTCACCGACACCGTGCGCGAGGCGGCCCTGGCGGCGGCCGCCCGGTCGCAGCGGCTGCCGGGCGGGCCCGGCATCCAGCTTCCGCCGCTGGACCGGCAGGTCGGCGACACCATGATCAGCTACCCGAATGTGACCGCGGATATCGACCGGGCGGCCGGTCTGGTGACGATTACGGTGCGCGGCCCCGCGGACGAGGCGCCGCCCGACGCTAACGGCATGCACTCACTGGGCGCCGCGTTCTGGCCGCTGGCGATGTGCCGGGAACTCGACGACCTCATCCTCTGGCTGCGTACCAACGAGGTGGAGCTGGGCACCTGGGCGATCAGGACCAGCGGGGACGCCGCCGCCGTGGCCGACCACGAGCGCCTCGTCGAGGCCGCGGCCGGTGAGGACTGGCTGGCGAGCGAGATCAGGCATTTCCTCAAGCGGACCCTGAAGCGCCTCGACGTGACCAGCCGCAGCCTGATCGCGCTGATCGAGCCCGGCAGCTGCTTTGCCGGCCCGCTGCTGGAGCTGGCCCTGGCATGCGACCGCCAGTACATGCTGGATGGCGTGCCCGAGGACGGCGGTGACGCAACCGCACCCGCCGCTATCGTGCTGACCGCGGGCAACTTCGGGGCCTACCCGATGGCGAACGGGCTGTCCCGGCTCGCCACCCGCTGCTACGGTGAGCCCGGCCGGCTGGCCAAGCTGGAGCAGGAGACGGGGCGGCCGATCGAGGCCGCCGAGGCTCTGGAGCTCGGCCTCGTCACCTTCGCACCCGACGATCTCGACTGGGACGACGAGGTCCGGATCGCGCTGGAGGAACGCGCCTCGCTCAGCCCCGACGCCCTGACCGGCATGGAGGCCAACCTGCGCTTCCCGGGCCCGGAGACCATGGAAACCAAGATCTTCGCCCGCCTCACCGCATGGCAGAACTGGATATTCACCAGGCCGAATGCGGCCGGCCCGGACGGGGCGCTGCGGCGCTACGGCACCGGCCAGCGAGCGGTGTTCGACCGGAAACGAGCCTGAGCATGTCCATCGACTACACCGAGCGGATCCCCAACAACGTCAACCTTGCCGAGGACCGGCGGCTGCAGCGGGCGCTGGAGTCCTGGCAGCCCGCCTTCCTGCAGTGGTGGGGCGAGATGGGGCCCACCCTGCCGACCCAGGACGTCTACCTGCGCACCGCCGTTGCGGTGGGCCGGGAAGGTTGGGCCAACTTCGCCCGCGTGAAGCTGCCGGAATACCGGTGGGGCATCTTCCTGGCCGAACGCGATCCCGGCCGACGCATCGCCTTCGGCCAGCTCAAGGGCGAGCCAGTGTGGCAGCAGATCCCCGGCGAGCACCGGTCCAGCTTGCAGCGGCTGATCGTGGTCCAGGGCGACACCGAGCCCGCCTCCGTCGAGCAGCAGCGCCGGCTCGGCCTGACCGCGCCCAGCCTGTACGATCTGCGGAACCTGTTCCAGGTCAACGTCGAGGAAGGCCGGCACCTGTGGGCGATGGTCTACCTCCTGCATGCGTACTTCGGCCGCGCGGGCCGGGACGAGGCCGAGGCGCTGCTGCTGCGCAACTCCGGCAGCGAGGACTCGCCCCGCATCCTCGGCGCGTTCAACGAGGAGACCCCGGACTGGCTGTCGTTCTTCATGTTCACCTACTTCACCGACCGGGACGGGAAGTATCAGCTCGGCACGCTCAAGGAAAGCGCCTTCGATCCGCTGTCGCGGACCTGCGAGTTCATGTTGAAGGAAGAGGCGCATCACATGTTCGTGGGCACCACCGGCGTGGACCGGGTGGTGGAGCGCACAGCCGTGCTGATGCGTGAGCACGACACCGACGACGTGGCACCGTTGGGCGGCATCCCGCTCGCGGTCATCCAGAAGTACCTGAACTTCCACTACAGCGTCAGCCTGGACCTGTTCGGCGGGGAGACCTCCACCAACGTGGCGAACTATTTCACCAGCGGGCTGAAGGGGCGCTGGCAGGAGGAACGCCGCCGCGACGACCATGTGCTGACCGAGGCGGTGACCGCGGTCGAGCAGATCGAGGGCGACCGCATCGTGGCGGTGGAGCTGCCCGCGCTGACCGCGCTCAACCATGATCTGCGCACGTCCTACATCGCCGACTGCGAGACCGGGATCACCAGGTGGAACCGCATCCTGGCCAGCAACGGGGTGACCGGGCCACAGCTGCGCCTGCCGCATGTGGGGTTCAACCGCAAGGTCGGCATGTTCGTCGGCTGCCACGTCACCCCGGACGGCCAGATCGTGGACGCGGCGGCCTGGGAAGCAGGCCAGCCGGCGTGGCTGCCCACCGCCGCCGACAAGGTCCACGTGGAGTCGCTGATGCGGCCGGTGTACGAGCCGGGGAAGATCGCCGCCTGGCTGGCGCCGCCGCGCAACGGCATCAACGGCCAGCCGCTGGACTACGAGTACGTCCGCTTCTGACCGTTTCGCCCGGATATTCCGAGCTCAGGCCCATCGTGATCATGGGATTACTACTGCTAGAACGATAGTGATCCCATGATCACGAATTCAGGGGCGCTCCCCCGTGCCGTGATCACGAGCAGGCCGGCGGGCCGGCCACGCCACCGGCCCGGCCGGGGTGTTTAGGTCCTGCCAGCGGGCCCGGGCGGGCGCGTCCCAGGCGCGGTGCAGGCCCGCGAAGACGGCCGCCGCTCGGGCCCCGATCCAGTCCGGCGGCAGCAGCTCATGGGGCAGGCCCGGGTCGGCCAGCGGGAACCCCCGCCACTCGTGCACGAGGCGGATCTGGGCGAGCAGCGTCTCGTCGCCGGGCGCGGGCCGCAAGTTCTCGAACCGGGCCAGGAACGCCTGGTACCTGGCCGCCAGATCGCCCAGGTGCCAGGCCTGCTCGACCAGCGAGCGCTGCGCCCCGATCCCGGCGAACGGGCCGGTGAACGAGAAGGTCTCCGCCGACAGGCCCAGCTGCTCGGTGACCTGCTTCGCCTCCGCCTCCCGGGCCGGATGCGGGCTCACCCACACGCCGGGCAGCGGGCTGCCGAAACCGGCCCAGGTGAGCCGCGTGCGCAGCTTGTGGCGCAGCTGCCGCCGGGTCTCCGGCACGGTCACCAGCAGGACCAGCCACCGGCCGTCCCAGGCGGGCGCGTCGCGGCCGAAGGAGTAGATGCGCGCCGCCCCCTCGGCGAGCAGTTCATGGCCCGGCTGCGTCAGTGCCCACCGGACGCGGCGGCCGGCCCGGTGTGCAGTGATCCAGCCGTCGGCGGCCAGCCTGGCCAGTGCCTGGCGGGCCGACTTCTCCTCGAGCCCGAGCCCTCCCGCGACGTGGAGCAGCGTGGCGGTCCACGGCGCCTCGCCCGCGGGCAGCACGAACTCGCCGAGGACGGTCAGCAGGAGCGAGCGGGCGCTGCCGGATCCGCCGTCCTGACGCCGGGACACCGATGGCAGGCCACGCACGATGTCATCGGCTGCTGTCGGAGGTCGTTTGGACATGACCTGCTTCCTTGGCCTGCGTCCCGGATTGGCTTCCGGCTGGCTCACGCGGGGTCCGCCGTCAATTCAATTCTACAAGTAATTGACGGCGCGCTAAATGTGTGTAGAGGATATGTCCATCGTGTTTCCCGCGGGCAGATGGGATCAGCCATGCCTGTCGAGTCATTCAACGCCAGCGTGTACCTGCTGGACCGCCAGGTCGAGGCGGGCAGGGGCGGGCATCTCGCCGTGACCGGGCCGGCCGGCTCGCTCACCTATGCCGAGCTGTCCCAGCGGGTGGCCGAACTGTCGTCCGGACTGCAGGCGCTCGGGGTGCGGCCCGAGGAGCGAGTGCTGCTCGTCACCTCCGACCGCCCCGAGACCGTGATCACGTTCCTGGCGCTGTTGCGCATGGGGGCGGTCGCGGTGCCGGTATCCACCATGTACAACGGGACCGAGCTCGGCGAACTGCTCCGCGACACCCGGGCCCGCGTGGTCGTGGCGACCGGCGAATTCGCCGCCGTCACCCAGGAGGCCATGAGCCTCGCGCCGGAGGCCACCGCGCTCGTGCTCATCGGCGAGCCAGGCCAGCCGGGCCAGCCAGGCCAGGCGGGCCAGCCGGGCCAAACGGGCGGTTCGGGCCAGCCGGGCGAGCCGGTCCCGGCCGGGGAAGCCGGTACCCAGTCCTGGGCCGACGTCCTGGCCGAAGGGCAGCGGGCCGGGCCCGCCGCCCCCTACGGCACCTGGTTCGACTCCCCCGGCTTCTGGCTCTACACGTCGGGCACGACCGGCACTCCGAAGGCCGCTATGCACCGGCACGGCAGCATCGCCCGGGTCTGCGAGACCTACGCCCACCAGGTGCTGGGCATCACCCCCGGCGACCGGTGCTACTCCGTGGCGAAGCTGTTTTTCGCGTACGGCATCGGGAACTCGCTGTTCTTCCCGTTCTCGGTCGGCGCGACCGCGCTCCTGGACCCGGCCCGCGCCACCCCGGCCGGGGCCGCGGCGCGGCTGGCCGAAGACCGCCCGTCGCTGTTCTTCGCCGGGCCCGCCTTCTTCGCCGCGCTGCTCGCCGCGGACGTGCCGCCGCAGGCCTTCGCCTCGGTGCGGCTGGCGACATCGGCGGGCGAGGCGCTGCCCGCGGAGATCTACCGGCGGTTCACCAGCCGCTACGGGGTCGACATCATCGACGGGCTTGGGTCCACCGAGGCGCTGCACATCTTCATCTCGAACCAGCCCGGCGCCGTCCGCCCCGGGACGTCGGGCACCGTGGTCCCCGGGTACGAGGCCCGGCTGGTGGACGACCACGACGAGCCGGTCGCCGACGGCCACCCCGGCCGGCTGCTCGTGCGGGGCGACTCGATCGCGACCGGGTACTGGTGCCGGACCGCCACCACCCGGCAGGTGTTCCAGGGCGAGTGGCTGCGGACCGGCGACACCTACGTCCGCTCGGAGGACGGCTTCTACACCTGTCTGGGCCGCACCAACGACATGATCAAGGCCGGCGGCATCTGGGTGTCGCCGACCGAGGTGGAGGCGCGCATCGTCCAGCACGAGTCGGTGGCCGAATGCGCTGTGGTGGGCCACCGGGACGCCGACGGCCTGGAAGAGGTCGTGGCGTGCGTGGTGCCCATGCCCGGCACGGCGGTGGACGGCGATCAGCTGATCGCGTTCTGCCGGGAGGGCCTGGCCGCGTTCAAACGCCCCCGGCAGGTCCTGGTGCTGGAGGGCCTGCCGAAGACCGCGACCGGGAAGATCCAGCGGGTCGTCGTCCGCGAGATCGCCGCCGACACCCTCAGGAAGTGACGGGTGGCACGCACCGGCCCCGATGTGCTGGTTGTGGGCGCCGGGGTGTCCGGCCTGACCACCGCGATCTGCCTGGCCGAGACCGGCCGCAACGTCGAGATCCGTGCCGACCGCCCGCCGCAGGACACGACGTCCGCCGTGGCCGGCGCGATCTGGGGCCCGCATCTGGTGGAGACGGGCGAGCGGGCCGCCCGCTGGCGCCGGGCCACGCTGGCGGTGCTCCGGGAACTCGCCGCCGGCGCGGCCGGCCGTGAAGCGGGCGTCCGGATCGTGAGCGGCAGCCAGGTGTTCCGCGGCTCCCCCGCCCCGCCGGACTGGCTCGCCGAGCTCGGCGGCCACCGCCCGTGCGGCCCGGCCGAGCTGCCACCGGGATTCCGCAGCGGCTGGCGCTACGCCGCGCCGGTGGCGCACATGCCGACCTACCTGGGTTACCTGCAGGCCCGGTTCGATCGCGCGGGCGGCAGGCTCGGCGTGGGTACCGTCGCCTCGCTGGCCGGTGCGGCACGCGAGACCGGAGCCCGGGTGGTCGTGAACTGCTCCGGGGCGTACGCCCGCCAGCTCGCCGGTGACGCGGCGGTGACCCCGGTCCGGGGCCAGGCGGTCGTGGCGGTCAACCCGGGCTTGACCGAGTTCCTCATCGCGCCCAGCGACGAGTCCGCCGAGCTCAGCTACCTGTTCCCGCACGGCGAGGAGGTCATCCTCGGCGCCAGCGAGGCGGCCGGGGAGTGGAACCTGGAGCCGATCCCGGCGGTGGCCGACCGGATCCTGCGCGACTGCGCGGCGATCGAGCCACGGCTGCGGGGCGCGCGGGTGCTCGGTCACCGGGTCGGCCTGCGGCCGGCCCGGCCGGCCGTGCGGCTGGAGGCCGAGCCCGGCGACGGCGGTGCCCCGCTGATCGTGCACAACTACGGCCACGGCGGCGCCGGGATCACACTGTCCTGGGGCTGCGCCCGTGAGGCCGCCAGCCTGGCGGCCTCGGCCCCGTTAGGGTGAAGCCATGCGGATCGGTTTCGGCGCCCCCGTCTCGGGCGCGTGGGCTACCCCGGCCAACCTGGCCAGCTTCACCGCCCAGGCGGAGGCGGCGGGCTACGCGTCGCTCTGGACGTTCCAGCGGCTGATCGTCCCCGAGGGTTCCGCGATGGAGCCCGTCTATCACAGCGTGCTCGACCCGATGGTGGCGCTCGGGTATGCGGCGGCGTCCACGTCGCGGATCAGGCTCGGCGTGGCCGTCATCAACATGCCCTACCTCTCCCCCGGCTATCTCGCCAAGCAGGCCGCCACCGTGGACGTGCTCTCGGGCGGGCGGCTCGATCTCGGCCTTGGCCTGGGCTGGATGCCGGAGGAGTTCGCGGTCGCCGGCGGGACCATGGCCGGGCGCGGTGCCCGGACCGCGGAGTACATCGAGGTGATGCGGCGCCTGTGGGCCGGCGGCGTGGCCGAGTTCAGCGGCGAGTTCTACACGCTGCCGGCCGGGCGGATGGCGCCGGAGCCGGTGCAGCGGCCCGGTCCCCCGATCCTGCTCGGCGGGGGGGCACCCCGCGCGCTGGAACGGGCCGGTCGGCTCGCCGACGGCTGGGTGACCTCCAGCAGGGCCGACCTGTCCCGGATCGGCGACGGCATCAAGCGTGTCAAGGCCGCGGCGCAGCAGGCCGGCCGCGACCCGGCCGCGATCCGGATCATCTGCCGCGGGGTGGTCCGCTGGGGCGCGCCGGTGACCGTTCCCGAAGGCGGGGGGCGGCTGCTGCTGTCGGGCAGATTCGACGACATCCGCGGCGACACCCAGTGGCTGGCGGAGCAGGGAGTCACCGAGATCTTCTACGACCTCAACTGGGATCCGCTGGTGGGCTCGCCCGATGCCGACCCGCTCGGCGCCACCGCCCGGGCCACGGAGATCCTGGACGGGCTGGCACCCCGCCGCTGAACCCGTTGCGCCCTACGCGCCTTCCCGGTACGCGATGGCCGCCGCCTCGGTCCGGCTGGACGCGCCGAGCTTGGCCAGGATGTTGGACACGTGCACGCTCGCGGTCTTCGGCGCGATGAACAGCTTGGCGGCGATCTCGCGATTGCTGCGGCCCTCGACGAGCAGTTCCAGGACCTCCTGCTCCCGCGGGGTCAGGGCCGCCAGCACGCCAGGAGGGTAGGTGGACGGCCGGGGCCCGATCCGGGCCCGCCTGGCGAGATCGGCCAGCGCGGTCAGCAGCGGGACCGCGCCGAGCCGTTCCACCGTCTCCATGGCCAGCTTCCACTCCTGCTCCGCCCGCTCGCGCTGCCCCTTCTCGGCCAGCGCCTCGGCCAGCCGCCAGCGCGCCCGGGCGATCTCATAGACGAACCCGGGACCGAACGTGTCCACGACCGCCTGCCAGGCGGCCGGGCTGTTCTTGCCCCGGGCACGGCCCCATTCGGCCTCGGCGCGCGCCAGCCAGCCGCGGCCGTCGATCCCCAGCACGAACTTCGGCTGGCGCGGATAGGCCGCCCCCTCGCGGGCCACCGCGATCAGCGCCTTCGCGGCCTTCACTTCGGCCTTTTCCGTCCGCGTGTCCCCCACCGCGCGCGCCCGTGCCGCCCGGGTCGCGTGCGCGCCCAGGCCGATCGCGGCGACCCGGATCACCGGCGGGCCGAAGCCGTCCCCATCGGCCTCCGTGGCGATCGCGGCCGCGACCTCCGCCAGCGCCCCCTCCGGGTCGCCCCGCCAGAGCGCGTGCTCGGCGAGCAGCCCCCGGGCGATGTACTCGCCGAACCGGTCCACCGCCCAGAACGGCTCCAGCCAGGCGCGGCGCTCCCCCACCACGGGGTTCCCCTGGCCCACCTCGACGAACAGGGCCATCGCCGAGAGCCGGGCCTCGGCGACCGTGGTGGCGCGGACAGGGAACCCGTCCGCGAGCTCCGCCGCGTGATCCCATTGGCCTTCGGAGTAGTGCGCCAGATAGTGGATGTACTGCAGATCCAGGCCGTAGGGGGCCAGGCCGAGCCCCTTCTCCTCCGCCCGCGCCACCCCCTGGTGGGCGGTGGTGGCCGCGCCCGACAGGTCGCCGCGCTCCAGCCTCGCCCGGGCGAGCTGGTACGCGGCCCGCAGCTCGACGCCGAGCACCTGCGCGTCCCTGGCCTGGTCGTGTGCCGCTGTGAACAGGCTGATCGCCTCATCGACCTGGCCGGAGCGCTCGCTGAGCTCACCAAGCGTGACCAGGGCGTCGGCTTCCACCCAGGGCGCGCCGACGGCACGGGCCGCCTCCTGGGCCTCCTTCGCCACGGTGGTCGCGGCTTCCTCGTCCCTGGCGTACATGAGGGTCTGGGAGAGCGTCGCCAGCGCCCGGGCCCGCTCCCAGGTGGGCGGGTCCTCGGGCAGCCGGTCGACGGCCGCCTGGGCGGCCTCCACCGCGTCCGCGACCGCCCCGGTCTCCAGCAGGAAGTAGCTCAGCCGCTCGCGGACCCTGCTGGTGAGCGCCGGATCGCCGGAATCGCCGAGCCACCCGCGCAGCCGGCGCAGCTCATGGACCGCGCGCGCGACCTCGCCGCTGGCCGCCGCGCTGGTCGCCGAGCGGAACGCCAGTTTCCCGCGGTTCATCCCGGCGAGCTTCTCCGGCTCGCTGACCCGTTCCCAGAGCGCCAGTGCGGCGTCGTAGTGCCGGTGCGCCTCGGCCGGGGCCGCCAGCCGTTCCGCCTCCTGCGCCGCCTGCACCGAGGCGCTGAAAGCGCCGGCGATGTCGTGACTGGCCAGGCAGTGGTGGGCAAGCTCGGCGGCGGTGCCCGGCACGGTGGCGAGCCGGTCCGAGTCCGCCAGCAGCTCGGCGAACCTGGCGTGCAGCCGGGTCCGCTCGCCCGGCAGCAGGTCGCCGTAGATGGCCTCCCTGATCAGCGCGTGCCGGAAGGCGTACCCCTCCGTGCCGTCGGGCACGAGCAGCTGATGGGCCACCGACTCGCGGATCCCGTCCTCGAAATCGGCCGCGGCCAGCCCGGACGCTTCCCGGATCATGTCTTCCTCGACCCGCCGCCCGGCGACGGCCGCCGCCCGCAGCACCTGCTGGGCGGTGTCGGATACCTGCTCGAACCGGGCGAGGAGCAGGTCGGCGAGCCCGGTCGGAAGGACGCTGCCCGTGTGGTCCTTCTCGGCGCGGCCGTTCCCGGCCGCCAGCAGTTCCTCGCCGTAGTACGGGTTCCCCTCGGCGCGGGTGACGATCCGGTGCAGCGTGGCCGCGTCCAGCGGCGTTGTGGCCAGCGCGCTCAGATGGTCGGCCATGTCCGCGTAGCCGAGCGGGGCGAGCTCGATCGCGGTCACCCCGGGCAGGCGGAGCAGCTCCCCGACCACGGGCCGCAGCGGATGACGGCGGTGCAGGTCGTCGGTCCGGTAGGTGACCACCACCGCGACCTTCTCCCGGTGCAGCACACGGCTCAGGAAGGTGAGCAGGTCGCGGGTGGAGCGGTCGGCCCAGTGCAGGTCTTCCAGCACGAGCAGGACGGGCCGCTGTGACGCCAGTTCGGCGAGCATTCCCAGGACCGCGCCGAACAGCTGCTGCTGCGCGAGACCCGGCAGGTCGGCGGGCGGCGGGCTGGCGCCGCGGTCCGGGAGCAGCCGGCCGAGCACGGGGCGCTCGGCGATGGCGTCGAGGACGGCCTGGTCCGGGCTGGGGCCGGTGGTCGCCGCGCGCAGCGCGTCGGCGAGCGGCAGGTAGGCAATGCTGTCGCCGAGCTCGGCGCACCGGCCGGACAGCACGGTGAACCCGCGGCCCGCGGCCCGGGTGGCCAGCTCCGACACCAGGCGGGTCTTGCCCACGCCGGCGTCACCGCTGATCAGGGCGTGCGTGGGACGGCGGCCCTCGGCGGCATCGTCGAGCAGGTCGAGCAGGCGGCGCAATTCGCCGTCCCTGCCGACCAGCCGCTGACCCGATACCCGCAGCACATCGCCATTATCGCCGCTCTAACGTGCAAAGGTGATATGGACAGCAATTGCCAGTCGCGACCAACTCAGATGGATGTGGCCACAGAGGGGTAAGAAGCCCTAGGTGGAGCTGGACCGCTCTTCGAGAAGGAAGGGGGCCGCATGGACACTGAGCCAGCTGTCTCCTACCGTGCCGCAGTGCCCGGCACGCCCGTGCTCACCAAGACCGGCACGGAGATCGGCACGCTGGAACATGTCCTTGAGGTGCCCGAGGAAGACCGGTTCGACGGCCTGGTGATCGCCACCGAGTGGGGGCTGCGGTTCGTCGACGCCGGCCAGGTCGAGCTGATCACGGTCCGCCATGTCCGCTGCCGGCTGGACGATGAGCAGGCGTCCCGGCTGCCCCCTCCCCAGGGCACAGTGGTCTACCGGGTCAGCGCGATGGACGAGATCGGCGAGGCGCTGGACCAGCGCCTCGGGCAGATGTTCGGCCGCCCGCCCTGGACGACGGGCTAGGTCGTGCCCCGGGCGGCACGGCGCAGTGCGGTACGCTTGGGCGCCATGAGCAGCGATTCCCGCCCCAGCCGCGCGCAGCAGATGCGCCAGGCCAGGCTCGTGCCGGACAAGCCCTCGCTTGACGGCATCGAGGAAAAGTGGTCGCGCAGGTGGGAAGAGTCGGGCGTAGTACACGTTTGACCGCTCCGCCTCCCGTGGCGACGTCTTCGCCATCGACACCCCTCCGCTGACGGTCAGCGGCAAGCTGCACATCGGGCACGTCTGCTCGTTCACCCACACCGACACGGTCGCCCGGTTCCAGCGCATGCGCGGCAAGGAAGTGTTCTACCCGATCGGGTGGGATGACAACGGGCTGGCCACCGAGCGCCGGGTGCAGAACTACTTCCACGTCCGGTGCGACCCCTCGCTCCCCTACGACCCGTCGTTCGTGCCGCCCGCCAGCCCGGGGCCCGACCAGGTGCCGGTGTCACGCCGCGGCTTCGTGGAGCTGTGCCAGCGCCTGACCGACCTGGACGAGCAGGTATTCGAGGAGGCCTGGCGACGGCTGGGCCTGTCGGTGGACTGGTCCACGATGTACCGGACCATCGACGAGGCCTCCCGCGCCATCTCGCAGCGCGCCTTCCTGCGCAACCTGGCGCGCGGCGAAACGTACCTGGCCGAGGCGCCGACCCTGTGGGACGTGACCTTCCGCACCGCGGTCGCCCAGGCCGAGGTGGAGGACCGGGAGATCGCGGGCGCCTACTACCGGATCGGCTTCCACGCCCCGGACGGCGAGGTGGTGCCGGTGGCCACCACCCGCCCGGAGCTGCTTCCCGCCTGCGTCGCGCTGGTGGCCCGCCCCGGCGACGAGCGCTACGCCGGCCTGGCCGGGACCACGGTGCGCACGCCGCTGTTCGGTGTGGAGGTCCCGGTGCTGGCCCATCACCTGGCCGACCCGGCCAAGGGCACCGGTATCGCGATGGTGTGCACGTTCGGCGACGCGAACGATGTCACCTGGTGGCGCGAGCTCGGCCTGCCCGCGCGCCCGGTGACCGGCAGTGACGGGCGTTTCCTGGCCTGCCCGCCAGCGGCGATCACCAGCCGGGCCGGGCGCAGCGCCTACCGGCAGCTCGCCGGCGAGACGGCGGTGGCTGCCAGGAAACGGATCACCGGCCTGCTGCGCTCCGCCGGGGACCTGCTCGGCGACCCCGAACCGGTGCGGCACGCGGTCAACTTCTACGAGCGGGGCAGTCAGCCGCTGGAGATCATCACCAGTCAGCAGTGGTATGTGCGCAACGGCAGCCGCGACCCGGCTCTGGCGCAGGCCCTGATCGAGCTGGGGCGGGAGATCGACTGGCATCCGGCCCACATGCGGGTCCGGTACGAGAACTGGGTGAACGGCCTGAACAGTGACTGGCTGGTCAGCCGGCAGCGCTTCTTCGGCGTGCCGATCCCGGTCTGGTACGCGCTCGACGCGGGGGGCAAGCCGCGCTATGAGGCACCGATCGTCCCCGCGGACGCCAGCCTGCCGGTCGATCCGATGGCCGACACACCG